>JAJZAS010000181.1 GCA_021799325.1 Bacillota bacterium
TCTCGTAGAGCGCTACGTTGGGATCAGCCCTTTTTTAGGAAAAGAGGTCGAATTTGAAGCCGGTTTGGAACATGAGCCTACTGTGAAAGAGGAATGGGGAATATTCGCCAAAGCGATGACTCAGGCCCAAAGTCAAGGAGAGCCCTCCGTGGTCTTTGGAAGCGATAAAAGTCCGCTTGCGTTTTATGTATTTCCTCCTAAACACGTAGCCGGAGATATCCGCACCTACACAAGCATCAGTGAAGCGATTGACATTTTCTATAAAGAACTGGCGATCGCCGATATCACCCGCTCCAAGACGAGCAACTATTTGCGGCTTGCCAAAAATGAAGTAGAAAAAAACCGCAACAAGATCAGCAAGCTGAGCACGCAACTGGCTTCGACGGAAGAAGCGGAAATGTGGCGCCTACAGGGCGAACTCATCACTGCTTATCTCTACCAACTGAAAAAAGGGACGACTGAGGTGACGCTGCCGAATTTTTATGATGATGACAGGCCGCTCACGATTCTGATGGACCCTGCTAAATCACCGCTGGAAAACGCCAATTCGTACTTCAAGCGTTATCAGAAGTACAATAAAGGCAGAAATAAGACAGAAGAACAGTTGGAGATCGCAAAAAATGACCTCGCGTATTGGGAAAGCGTGGTGCACGAACTGGAGGCGGCGAGCATCGATTCACTCCCCCTAATTGAGGCGGAACTTCGCGATGCGGGGCTGTTAAAACAAAACGCGTCTCAACCTGACAACAGGAACAAACGCCCACAAACGAATTATGCAGAATATCGTGCAAGTGATGGAACACTGATTCTGGTGGGCAGGAACAACAAAGAAAATGACCACCTCACGTTCAAGGTAGCGAAAAAATCCGACCTCTGGTTGCACGTGAAGGATGCCCCAGGATCCCATGTGATCCTCAAGAGCGAGTCGCCAAGTGAAGCAACCTTATACGAAGCGGCGCTAGTTGCGGCGCATTTCAGCAAATTCAAGGAGGCCACAAAAGCGCCAGTCGATGTCGTGGCGGTCAAGGAACTTTGGAAGCCCAACCATGCCAAACCGGGATTTGTGCTTTTTACCGGACAGCGCACGTTGATGGTGGCCATGGACCAACAGGTGATCGAATCCCTTATTAATAGCTAATAGAAAGGTGTGTTTAGGATGGCGGGAGGTCAATTGATCAACGTACCCTATTTAGAAGACGAAACCAAAGACTCATTGGCGGCGCGCGTATTTGTGCCTAATCAATATTCCCCTTTATATAAATATGGAATTTTATATGTGTTTGACGGACTGGACTATTTGTCAAATGGCCGTTTGCAAACCCTTATCGAGCGAGAATTTGGCGACAGGTTGCCTTTTTTGATCGCCCTTTTACCCATTAATGCTGCGCTTCGCGATGCGGCCTATCATCCGGAAGGGGCACGCCACGAGCGCCATTTGCACGCGATCGCAAGGGGACTCGTAAGAACATTGGAATCACAGTACACGCTCATTCCGCTTGGGTCTGCCCGTGGTCTGCTCGGTTCCTCGCTTGGTGCATCGATGGCATTTTCGCTCGCCACCGCCTACCCCAAGCGATTCCGTTACTTAGCCATGCAATCACCCTATCTCCCGGAAGCGCAGGAGAAAAAATGGCATGAACTCACGAAAACAACGATGGTCGGATGCGAAGCGGACATTTTTATTGGCGATGAGGAGCATAATGGTACGCTTAAAAGTGGCCAGGTGCATGACTACATTCGAGACGCCAGAAAATATGAGTCTGTGCTGATTGAGAGTGGTTGTCATGTGAAATTTCACTTGCGCAAAGGCGATCACACGTGGGGGGCTTGGCAGGAAGATCTACCAACAATCTTGCATACGTTTGCCAGCCAAGTCCGCTTGCAGGAAGGCGATAGTACGCACACACACACTTAAGCACTGAGGGAAGGCGTGCGATCGTGGAAGATCCATTTTTTTGCTACCCAGATAAAATACGCCCCTCCAGCAGCCCGAATCACTGTGGCTAACATCATGCTGATGTCCAAATGGAGTAGAGGTAACAAGAGGACCCCAAATTGTGGAGCGAGAAAACCCACCGTGCCAAGGATAATGTTGTAATGGGCGATGTATTCCGTCCGCTCCTCGTTGGGGGAGACCTCGAGCAAATAATTGAGCAACAATAGATTGGTGCCGCCCACAAATGCCCCGGTCAAAAAATTCAGGATGGTCAAATATATCATACTTGTCGAAAGAATCGTCAATACCGGCGTGGTGGCCATGCCAAAGCAGACTATGGCGAGCGTGATCGCGTTGCCAAATCGCAGTGAAAAGCGACTCCAAAACCGGAAGGTTAAGATTTGCGAGATTTGGCTCGCCACGGTAAATGCACTCATCCAAAACGCGGTTGCGCCTGCGGTGTTAATCTGGTATAGGTTGAAAAGCGGCCATGCCATCTGCCAGCCAAAATTAAAAATGACGGAACCGACGAGGAATTTAACATACCTGCGATTCTGGAATATGCCGACAAAGTCTTTGGGACGAAGGTGAAAGGCGCGCTTTTGCAGCGGTAATTCCGTATGTTCAATGTGCCTTACCAGATAATAGACTTCGAAAATAGACGTAATGACGGAAAAAAAGAAAAAGAATTGATAGGGCGGCGCACTCTGTGCAGGAAAACGTTCCAAAATGAGTCCAGGAATGAGCGTTGCTAGCATACCAAAGAGAGTCACCACGCGATTGCGTTTGCCAAAAAAAGAAGCCCTGCGATTTTCCGGAATCAGATCCCCAATGAGCGACTGCCAGGACAAGTTACTAAATGCTTGCGGTATGTTCATGAGCGCAATCAGTAAGACCACGATGACTGCCACTAGTGGCACATGAAAAAGAAACGGACTCATGGCAATCAGGCCGTAAAACATGCGCGTCCCCGTGGTCGCGTAGATACAGAACCATTTTTTGCTCGCTACGTAATTCATCCAGATGGCACCAAGATACGTTGCAAAAATGGTCATCAGCGCTGGCAAAGCATTATATAACGCCACTTCTTCTGCGTTGGCATGAAGAGCCTTCAACAGAAAAAGTGGCGCAAAACTGCTCACGATATTGAGTCCGACAATGGCAAAACTGCCATTTCGAATGCTCATTTTTTCATTTACTGCAATCTCGTCATAGGTGTAGGAAGACATGGCAAGTCTCCTCATTTTTGATCGAGTCAATTATACGGAGTCGTTGGAAATCGGTCAATCCTCTAATTATTTCCCCACGCTATTTTATTTCCCGAATGACCAGGGGTCCTGATAAAATTGCTGAAGCATTGCTGCCTCCGCGTCCTTAATCAATCCGGATTCCTGCGCGACACCGATCAGCGTAGCGTAATCCGTAAGGGTATAGAGCGATACGTCCGCCTCTTGAAAAGCCTGAACCGAAGTGGGAAATCCATAAGTAAAAACGCTCATCACCTGATGCGCGATCGCACCCATCTCTCGAAGTGCCTCAACCGCAGTGAGTACGCTCCCGCCTGTCGAAACAGTGTCTTCCATCACCACGAGGCGCTGCCCATCAAGTACCCGGCCCTCCACCTGATTTTGCTTGCCATGGGATTTGGCGCTGGAGCGAACGTACACCATCGGTAACCCGAGGCGATCCGCAACTAGCGCCGCATGCGGTATCCCCGCTGTCGCAGTGCCTGCAATTCCCTCCGCCATACTAAGATCCTGCCTCGCGAAATTTTCAAACGCCTGGATTATTGCAGTTCTTGCGATAGGAGAAGATAAAATCAATCGATTGTCACAGTAAATCGGCGACTTGATTCCGGACGCCCAAGTATAAAGCTGATGCGGGCTTAGCGTCACGGCGCCAATTGCCAGCAATGTTTTCGCGATATCCGCTTTGCCTTGATAGACAGTTGTCTTTGCCATTTTCACGCCTCCTTTAGCTTTAGTGCCAAGTCGATTTCTTCCTGAATTGCAAGCAGTGCCTGTTTCGG
>JAJZAS010000182.1 GCA_021799325.1 Bacillota bacterium
CGGTCAGTTCCGGGACCTGATCTCTACATAAATCAGTCGCATGCGGACAACGATCTGCAAAAGGACAACCCGTTCGCCCTTCCAGTAAATTTGGTGGTTTATTGCTGGTTTCAGGGAGAGCCCCTTTCACAGAGCTACCCGGCGTAGCAGCCAGTAGTAATCTGGTATAAGGATGAAGCGGCTTTCGTATCAACTCTGAAGATCCGGCTGTTTCCATAATTCTACCGCCATACAGCACCATGATCCGATTGCCAAAATACCTTGCGGATGCGAGGTCATGGGTAATATACAGAAAAGCCAAATTAAAATCCTCTTGAAGTTCCCTCATCAATCGCAATATCCCGGCGCGAATCGAAACATCAAGCATCGAGATGGGCTCATCCGCCACCAAAAACTTGGGGTTAACCGCTAGTGCCCTTGCAATCGCCACCCTTTGCCTTTGACCACCAGAAAGCTCATGAGGAAACTTCAAACGGGTTTCCTCGACAGGCGTTAGCCCAACGCGTTCTAGCAATTCATTGATCAGTTGTGAAGTGGAGTCGCTACTTACCAATCGATGTTTCCTGATCGGAAAGGCAAGGTGTTGCTCAATGGTTTTTACAGGATTCAATGAACCAAACGGATCCTGGAATATCATCTGCGCCAACTTACGATATTGCACCAACTCACGCCTGCGAATGTGCGTAATGTCCTTGTCGCCAACGATAATACTCCCTTCCGATGGTTCAAGAATCCGGAGCAGTGCTTTTCCAATGGTCGATTTCCCGCTTCCAGACTCCCCCACAAGCGCGAGCACTTCCCCAGCCTCAATCTCAAAGCTCACCTGATCCACTGGGCGAATGAACGTCCGCTGGCGATTATCAGTGATCGGAAAGCGCACGACCAGATTTTCTACTTTCACCAACGCTTCGGAATCAGACATGAGAACCCTCCTCCGAATAGAGATGACATTCTATATAACCAATTGACTGTGGATGAGGGATTGGCACCTCAGACTTGCACCTATCCATCGCCACCGCACATCTTGGATGAAAAGCGCAGCCTGATGGCAGTGATCTCAGATCTGGAGGGTTTCCTGCGATCCCCTCGATCACCACATCCTCTGATGTCAATTGCGGAATCGCCCTCAGCAGTCCATCGGTATAAGGATGATGTTTTTCTCCCAGTTTTAAGGTGTGACTATCCGTCATTTCCACAATTCTTCCTGCGTACATAATCGCCACACGAGAGGCCATTTCCGCCACCAAACTGAAGTCATGGCTGATAAAAAGAATCGAAAATTTTTCTGTTTTTTGAATATCTTTAATCTGATCCAAAATGGAGCGCTGTACGACCACATCTAGTGCCGTAGTGGGCTCATCCATAATCACCATTTTCGGATGGAGCGCGATGGCAATAGCAATGACGATACGCTGCCTCATTCCGCCAGACAGTTCATGAGGGTAACTCTTCAGATGCTTACGGTCGATCCTCACCATGTCCATTAATTCTTCCGCTCTTGTTCTCACCTCTTGTCGAGACATTTGCGGCCGATGACTCAAAATCGTGTCAAAAATCTGCTTTTCCACCGTCATGACGGGATTCAACGCACTCATGGCGCTTTGAAAAACCATTGCCATCTGATCCCATCGAAATTGCCTTAATTCTTTTTTATTTAACGAGTAAACGTCTTTCCCAAGCACCTTAATAGATCCACCAGTGACCATTGCCTCTCCCTTTAAAAGTCTCATTACAGCAAAGGCCATGGTAGACTTCCCCGAACCAGATTCTCCGACAAGCCCAATAATTTCTTCAGGATATAACGTTAAATTGACACCTCTTACCGCTTCCACCGACCCGGTAGGGGTTTGATAGGCAACGGATAAATCTTTGATTTCAAGCACTGGCGTGTTCTCGCTCATGGCTGTTCACCTTCCTCACTCCAGATGCTTTATTCTTCATTTTCCGCACGCGTAATCGAGGATTGGTAATCTGATCAATAGAGAAATTCATCAGTGCAAAGCTCATTCCCACGAGTGCAATCGCGAGTCCAGGAGGAATAAACCACCACCAGGCACCACCTAGCATCGCACCGCCCGCCTGCGCCCAATACAGCATGGTTCCCCAACTGTTGGAAGACAAATTCTCCAAACCTAGATAGGCGAGGCCTGACTCGGCCAGAATAGCTCCAAGGCACGCATACATGACGTTTGCCGCAATAATGGACATCATATTTGGTAGAATTTCCGCAAAAATGATGCGCAAGTCCGATGCTCCTGATAGTTTTGCGGCAATAATAAAATCCCTGCCGGCAAGCGACATGGCCTGCGCGCGAAATACCCTGGCGCCCCATGCCCACCCTGTAAGCGCAATAATCAACCCATTGGAATAAGGAGTCGTATTTTTGACATAGGATTCGATTAGTATCAACAGCGCCAACCCTGGCAGGACAAGAAAAATGTTTGCGATGGTATTGAGCACCGAATCCACCCAACCACCTTTATATCCTGCATATACACCGACCAGTATGCCGATGAACGTCGAAAGCAGGCCCGCCCCCACTCCTACGATCATGGTGGTTTGCGTCCCCCAGACAAATTGCGAGAAGATATCCTGACCTGTAGAAGTAGTGCCTAATAGGTTTTGCATCGATGGAGGTTGCATCGGCAAAAACTGTGATACCTGTGGATTATACGGTGCAATCCAGCCAGCAAAAATCGCGATCAGCACAAAAATAGAAAATATCACAAGACCGACCACTGCTTTCGGATTGAGAAAAAACAAACGCAGATTTCCGCTTTTGCGCTTTATTCTTGTTTGGTTGTTCATGATTCTGCCCCCCTCCTTCTTACACGGGGGTCGAGTCTCCCGTAGAGCATATCCACCAAAAAGTTAACGATCAAAACGGACAAGGCAATGATCAAAAACATTCCTTGAATCAGTGGATAATCTTCCATTGATACCGCATTCGTCAATTGATAGCCAATACCCGGATAAGAAAATACCTGCTCTACCAATATCTGACCACCAACAATGGAAGATAGGGCAATGGCAAGCGATGTCACTTGAGGCAATAATGCATTTCTCGCCGCATACATAAAAACCAGTCTGCGATTAGACACCCCTTTTGCCTCCGCAAATACCACATAATCTTCGCCGAGCGTATTGATCATGTTGTTTCTCATACCAATAATCCATCCGCTGATGGAACCAAGAAAAACAACGATGGCAGGAAGGATTCCGTGATAGATCACGCTGGATATAAACGGCCAGTTCCACCCTACATTCACACTGCTTGAATATCCATGAAACATAGGAAACCAGTTCAGCGTAAACGCGAGAAAGTAGACGAGCACCAGTACCAACCAGAATAACGGCATGGATTGAAAAAACATGGTGGCAATGGGGAGTGTGGAGTCAGCAATACCACCTCTGCGCCAGGCGATCAGAATCCCCACCAGTGTCCCGACAACCACCGAAATCACGGTGGCGATGCCCAATAATCCAATGGTCCACGGCAAGCTCGTCGCAATAATCTGAGACACGGGAGTGGGATAATACGTGTACGATAATCCCCAATGTCCGGTGAGCAAGCTTCCAAGATACTGAAAATATTGAATGATAAACGGTTTGTTGCTAAAGCCGAACTGCAATTCCATGGCATGCAATTGCGTCGGTAACATATGACCCTGAAATTTAGCGAATATCGTTTCTGCAGGGTTGCCAGGCATTAACCTCGGAAGAATAAAGTTTAGTGTAATCGCAGCCCAAATGGATACTATCAAAAACCCTAGTCGATTTAAAAAATATCGCATAATCCTCCTCCTTCACCCCGAAGAGCAGATGAAGGGACAGTATCATACTGTCCCTTCCCATTCTCTCCATTACTTTACTGGACGAAGGTGAGTCAGAACAATGGCTTGAGCCACATTCGTATAAGGGGCTGGATTGATGTACGGATTGGAAG
>JAJZAS010000183.1 GCA_021799325.1 Bacillota bacterium
AACCCGGTCGTCGATCGCATCGCGCGCAGTAACCAAAATTACAGGTGTATGCGGAGAAGTGGATCGGATACTTTTGGTGATTTTCAGTCCATCCATATCAGGTAACATGATATCAAGAAGGATCATGTCATAAGCCCCTTCGGTGGAAAGCCAAAGACCATCATTGCCGTTTGCGGCGGCATCCACCTCATAACCTGCTTCCGTCAGCGCATTGACCATCGCTCGCAAAATTTGTTCATCGTCTTCGACTACCAACACTCTCATTTTATTCCCCTCTGTCCTTATCATAGCGGAGTCTATCCATTGCGAAAAGGATAGACTCTACCGTTAACTATGGAATAGGAGTTTTAGAGTTTGATTAGAGACGGTTGCGACCACGCGCGATAGCCGTCACTCCTGTTCGGCTGATTTCGAGAATGCCGTAAGGGTGCAGCAATTCGATCATCGCTTCGATTTTTTCAGTGTCACCAACAATTTGCACCACCAGTGAATCAGGGCTCACATCGGCGATGGTAGCGCGAAACGTCTCTGCGAGGGTCATGATCTCAGGTCGCTTTACCGGTTCCGCCGCCACTTTGATCAGCGCAAGTTCCCTTGCCACGAGGGGTTTTTCGCTCAAAATCTCGATATTCACCACATCGATTAACTTTTCAACTTGGTTAATCACCTGATGCATGATCCGATCATCGCCAAGTGTCACGATAATCATTCGCGACATACCAGGTTGTTCCGAAGGTCCCACTGTGATGCTGTCAATGTTGAAACCGCGGCGGTTGAAAAGGGCAGAAACCCTTTGCAGTACACCAGGATGGTCATTGACCAGGATAGAAACAGTATGGTGGTGGTTCATTATTCGTCATCTCCCAACATCATTTCATGTAACGCTTTTCCCCCAGGAACGACAGGGTACACATTTTCACTGGAGGGTACAACAAATTCAACCAGCACAGGACCATCTACTGCAAGTGCCTCTTGCCAGACTTGCTCCGCTTCTGCTTTATTCGTGGCGCGCAGTCCCTTGACGCCATAGGCCTCCGCTAATTTGACAAAGTCCGGACTGCCGCTCAGATCTATTTCACTGTAACGCTCCTCAAACGCCACTTCCTGTAATTGCCTGACCATGCCAAGCACTTCGTTATTGATCACCACCACTTTCACCGGTATGTGATGGATTGCGCATACGGCAAGTTCATGGGAACTCATCTGAATGCCTCCATCGCCGTTGATGGAGATCACCAGCGTATCCGGGTTGGCAATTTGGGCACCAATTGCGGAAGGGAGGCCAAAACCCATCGTGCCCATTCCGCCTGATGAAATCAGGCTTCGTGGTCGTGTGAACGGATAATACTGAGCAGTCCAGAATTGGTGTTGACCAACGTCAGTGGTGATAATGGCTTCCCCTTTTGTGGTACGGTGCAACAGTTCAATGACCCATTGCGGTTTTAAGACTGCTACAGAGTCGACGTAGCGAAGGGGATGTGATGCCTTCCACACTGCGATGGTTTGGAGCCAGGTGACTGCTTGCGATGGGGCGACTTTCGGGAGGGCATAAGTCAATACATGTTTGATGTCGCCAATCACCGGATAGGTAGTGGCGATATTTTTCCCGATTTCTGCTTTATCGACATCGATATGGGCGATCTCCGCGTTTGGAGCGAATTTCGCTGCGTTCATGGTGAGGCGATCATCAAATCGTGCACCGACAGCAATCAATAGGTCAGCTTGTTGAATGGCCATATTGGCTGCATACGAGCCATGCATTCCCGGCATGCCGATCCAAAGTGAGTGTTGGCTAGGAAAACCGCCGAGGCCAAGGAACGTGGTGACGACAGGAATGCCGGACTTCTCAGCTAATTCCACCAGTTCGTTACTCGCATCGGCGTGAATGACGCCTGCTCCCGCCAATAGCACGGGGCGTTTGGCCTTTTTAAGGGCGACGAGAAGGGCGTCAATCTGCTCTTCAATAATTCCACTTTTGGCGCGATATCCAGGTAAATGAATGGATTGTGGCCAGACAAACGTTGTCTCTTGAGTAGTGACGTCTTTGGGGATGTCGACGAGCACCGGTCCTTTGCGTCCAGTATTTGCGATATAAAAAGCTTCCCGTATCGTTCGCGCAATGTCATTCACATCGCGGACAAAATAGCTATGCTTTGTCACTGGCATGGTCATGCCCACGATGTCTGCTTCCTGGAAGGCGTCCGTCCCAATCATGGAGAGTGGCACGTTGCCTGTGATGATGACAAGTGGGACGGAGTCAATGTGTGCAGTGGCGATTCCTGTGATCAGGTTGGTAGCGCCAGGCCCCGAGGTAACCACGCAAACGCCCACTTTGCCAGTGGACCTCGCATATCCATCTGCCGCATGAATGGCGCCTTGTTCATGCCGGGCTAAGTAGTGCCGAAGTTCGTTGTTTTTATAGATTTCATCATAAAAATTGAGGATGCTCCCGCCAGGATAACCGAAAATGCATTCAACACCTTCAAGCAGCAGTGATCGAAGCAGTATTTCCGAACCAGGGATTCGATCTTGTGATAACAAGTGGGACTCATTCATCCAATCATTCCTCCTAAAAATCGTTCACTTTGCGCACTCGCATATTGAACACGATAGTAGCAGAATTTGTCCGCAAAAACAGTGAGCTTTGTCACACTATTTTGATAGTTTTGTGAATAGATTCTCGTTGCTAATGGGGTGTCTATCATCTGGTACACTGTATGTAATGAGGGAGAATGACAATGCGGAGATTTCTTTGGGCGTCTTATGGGATGTATTTGCTTGCGGGTAGCATTAGCGTGCTGTTTGGATCGATTATGCCAGAACTGGTGGCCTATTATCACACCACGTATACGACAGGTGGATTGCTCATCCTCAGCCAATCAATTGGCTTTATCGCTGGCGTGTTATTGACGGTCAATTTGATGAAAAAATACCACCACAAGGCGATCTTGTCGGGTTCTGCGCTGGTGGTGTTCGTTGCGCAGGCAGGTTTGTTATTTTGGCCGCCAATTTATCTGCTTTTTCCACTCATGATTGTAAATGGAGTAGGCGTTTCCATGATTGAGACGGCCGTCGCTTCTTATATTATGGAATTGTTTGCAGGGCGACGTGCGGTTGTGATGAGTCGGCTGGAAGTGGCCTTTGGATTAGGCGCTTTGGGGATGCCAGCCATTGCTAGTGGGCTGATTGCGATGGGAGCATGGCGATTCTCCTCTGCACCGTTAGCGGCGTTTGCACTGATACTTTCCGTTTTATGGATCACCATGACTGTCGATTCTGAGCAATCTCATCATGAGGGTTATTCGGATGCACGAACTGCGGCGCCACCTGCTTTTTCATCGCGGTTTGCGCTTTATCAAATCATGGCATTTTTTCTTGTGCTGATTTTCATCTATGTGGGAGTGGAAGGCAGTCTAAATAGCTTTTTGCCCACTATTTTTACTGTCTATGTCAATACGAAGCCGTACTTTGCCACGCTCAGCACCTCTGTATTTTGGATCGCCATGGTCGTCGGGCGTATGGCGATTGGCTGGATTGTTCACAGGGTCAGCTATGAGCGTTATTTGTTGGGGAGTTTCTTGCTCTCTGTCTTGTTCTTCCTGCTGTTGGCACAGTTTCACACATCACTCTGGTCCTATGTCATCGTGGGTGGCTTAGGCTTCTCGATGTCTGCTATTTATTCTGTCACCATGGTGTATGCGAATCACACATTTCCCGGTCGGGAGCGATTCGTAACGAGCGCGGTGACGGGTTTTGCGGGAATGGGGATGGCGGTATTTCCTGCGGTGATCGGGTATGCGGTCTCTCACCTGTTGCCCTGGCAAGTGCTATGGCTCCTGCTGGGATTTGCCGTCATCATGTTAGTGATTTTTTTGGCCATCGACGGCAGTCTGCGAATCATAAGGAAGCGAGAT
>JAJZAS010000184.1 GCA_021799325.1 Bacillota bacterium
GGTGATCGGGTATGCGGTCTCTCACCTGTTGCCCTGGCAAGTGCTATGGCTCCTGCTGGGATTTGCCGTCATCATGTTAGTGATTTTTTTGGCCATCGACGGCAGTCTGCGAATCATAAGGAAGCGCACCTCTTATTGATGGCTTTTAGGTTACTTCAATAGTCCTTTTTTTCTAGCTTCCGCGATAGCCTGGGTGCGGTTTTTGACGTCAAGCTTGCCATTGATTCGATGGACATAGCTTTTGACGGTACCGATGGAGAGGATCAGTTGTGTTGCAATCTCCGCATTACTGAGTCCATTTGCCATCAGTTCGAGAACATCGAGTTCACGTGGGGTCAGCAAATGATCCTGAGGTGGTGCGTTAGTGGGAATGGCTTGTTCGGGGTGTTCTTTTGTCAATAAGGAGACCAACAACTCTGCATATTCCCTTTCGGATGCGGTTAGCGCATATTGCTCTTTTGAATAAAGCCATTGGATCATGAGATGAAATAAAGGGATGCCTTCATCCAAAAAAGTGCGTTGATAATTTTCCGGATAAGCCAACCGAATGGCACGATTTAAGTAGGTGAATGCGTCATTTGACTTGTCCAGTTCATTTGATGCAATCGCTTTTAGAAGCAGCACCTCAATCAACGAGGCAAGTCGGCTTTCCGCCTCTGCAAAACGGACGAGGCGAGTCAACATGTCACTTGCCACTTTCCACCTCGAAAGGTACCCATTAGCGCGTACCCAAGTGATCAATTCAAATTCCTGGTAAGAAGTGATCTCTTGCCGAGTAGAAAATCTACTTTGATCCAGCCACTCCTTCACTTTGTCTTTTTGGCCCTCCACGATCCAAAGTCGAACTTTATACGCCTCTAGAATCGCTCGCCAATGAGCATGACTTTCATATTCCTGGAGGGTTAATTCATATTCGCGCAGCACATCCCAGGCTTCTTTCATCATTTTTCTGGCAACAAATGAACGAGCGTGAAGTAAATACATGGGGACAAGTACCCCTATTTGACGGTGGTTTCGCCCGAGTTCCAAGCCTCTGGGGATAAAGTATTGAAGTGATGCCTCGTCATTCCATTCGTAGTAGAGTTCCCCCATTACTACTGAACCGTAACCAAGTATAGCAAGCCCACTGCCCTTATAAAACATTCTCAATTGGGAAAATAGTCGAAATGCCTTTTTCAGTTCGCCTTTTTGCGCCATTTGACTCCTTAAAAAATACGCTTCACCCGGATTCAGCAGAAACCCATATTGAAAAAATCGACTTTGCAGGTTAGAACGCAACGTGATCTGTTCAATGAATCGTATGGTATCTTCAATATTTTTGCGCATCATGGCTAAGAATGCACGAATGGTCATCCATTCTACCCAAAGGATTTCTTGAGCATGATCCTGCTCGTTTTCTTCATGCAAAAACCACGCTTCAATGGGAGAGAGAATGTGTTCAGCTTGTTCTGTCTTGCCGTGTAACGTATGAAGCCAGGCGCGTACGATCAGCAAATGGAGGTGGCTTTTCAGTCTTTCATCTGGAAAAAAATCAAGCCAATTGTCCAGTGTGGCGAGTTCGTGATTTTTCATGGCGTGCGGTGCGTATGCAAAGAGTAGCATGGCGGCTTTATCCCAAAGTTCTCCCGCTATGGCGTGGTGAATGGCCTCAAAAGGTGCACCGTGGGTCTCGTACCACTCGCTTGCTTTTTTGTGCAATTGCTTCGCTAATCCCGGATGCCTTCTTGCCAATTGCGTACGCAACATATCGGCAAATAAATGGTGGTAACGAAACCAGTTCCGCTCCGCATCCAAAGAAATTAAAAATGCGTTTTGGTGAAAAAGTTGCATGATCATTTCTTGAGCCTCTTCCACATGGGTGAGGGCTGCACAAATTTTTGCGGTAAACCGTTCCAGTATGGACGTGTATAGTAAAAACTCCTGTTGTTCCATCGTCAATTGTTGGAGCACTTCTTCGATCAGGTACTCCGCAATAAAGTGTAGATTGCCGTTGACATTATTGATGATCGTATCAGGTGTCTCGCTTTTTGAGATAACCAATCCCACTAGGTACAACCCTGCGATCCAACCTTCTGTGTGCTTTAAAATGTTCGCAATTTGCTGTGGGGTAAGTTGAATCCCAAATGTGGTTTTGTATAAATCCTCCACTTCCTCACTAGTAAAGCGCAAATTAGATTCATCTATCTCCATCACTTGCCCCAAGGCACGCAATTTACCGATATGCAAATCGGGAATTGATCTGGAACTGATAGCGAAATGAATAAAATCTGGTGTTTGTCTGATCAGCGATTCGATCATATGTAAAATTTGAGGATGATGGATGACGTGAAAATCATCAATGACAATGAGGAGTGGGGAGTTAGCCATTTGCAGTTCTTGACTGATGCTGGCGATGAGTGGTGCAAAATCATTCTCGTTGACATAATGCAGCAGTTCTGTAGATTGACCGATCAGTGATGGGGTGATTTGATGAATGGCCAGAAAGAAAAGATGCCAAAAGCGGATAGGGTCATTTTCTTCTTTGTCCAGATTGATCCATGCACACGGATGAGGATACTGCTCAAGCGCTTGCGAAAGCAGCGTGGACTTTCCATATCCTGCAGGGGCACTGATGATCGACAACTTCCCTTGTAAGCCTTTTCTTATATGGGCGAGCAAAATAGGTCGCCAAGTTATCGCGCTTCTGGATTGGGGTAGCTGGATTTTTGTTGAAATGAAGGAGGCTGAATGCACGGCATTTATATTGGGAGACATCATTTATTAACCTCTGAATATAAATATTTTAATAAATTTAAATTATATCGCTATATTTTATGAAAATCAACGTGATAAAACCTATCTTTTGATAGTAACAACAAAATAAAGATTCAATTATGATAATGATAGGACGCGGAAAGTGGGGCATGACCATGAATGTGTACGAATCTATTTCGGCATTAGAGGAAGTGTTTCGCTATGCTAAGCTGTATCGAAGTGTTCCTTTGGCCATCGTGAACAGAAAAGTAGTGATGCCTTTATTATCGCATGATGTCGATAGAGATTGGTTCACTTTACTTGAATTAATAGAGGCGAAAACGCTTGATTGGGTTCACCATAGTGTGGCAGTGGGAATTTTAGCTTCGCTGATAGGGAAAAGAATGCAACTGAGTAGCATGGACAGGCAATCCTTGCTGACAGCAGGTGTGCTCCACGACATTGGGATCGTACTGATTCCATCGGAAATCTTACATCAACCAGATTTCAATGCGGAATATTGGGAAGTATACGAGAATCACACGATTTTTGGCTATCAACTTTTAAAAAATACAATTGGCATCTCTCATCATCAGGCTCTGGTGGCGCTTGAACATCACGAGAGAGTGGATGGCAGCGGTTACCCTATGAAAAAAAGCGGCGAACAAATGAGTCTCTTTAGCAAAATCGTGGGGTTTGCCGATGCGTTGTGTGGATACTTGGAAAGCAGCGAGGTTCCCTGTGGGCGTGTATCTTTAGAGCAAATGATGACCATGCTCCCCGACTCGTTTTTTCGTTCATTTGATCCTATGTTGGTATCTGTCGTGATGGGGGTGGAAACATCTTGACCGAGTTACTTCGAGTATTGTGGATGACCACCGCCACGGCGGGTTTTTGGGAATTTGTCGATATTTTGCGCAGGTCCAAAAAAGTAGAATGGATACCGGACAATTGGGTTCATTTTTTTGCGGCCACGTTGCCGGTCGTTTGGATGACTTTGACGCAAATTTATGTGTCTCCTGTCAGCATTGTCAATATAGGCATCATCGAAATCATCTATATCGAACTCCTTTATACAAGAGGATTAAAAATTTGGGGTAGCTTGGCTTCCTTGGTGGTACAAACGGTGATCTTTCTGGCGATGCCAATGTGGCATTTACAACTTGATA
>JAJZAS010000004.1 GCA_021799325.1 Bacillota bacterium
CGCGCTCGTAATCGGTTTTGGTGTGACAGACAACGCCAAAATGTTGGGCGGATTTGGTGCTGCACAAGTGTATGTGGCGGATGGAGATGCGTATGAGAATTACGTTCCTGATCATTATTTGGCGGCGTTAAAAGCTGCAGTGGAAGAATTTCATCCACAGGTAGTGCTACTTGCCCATTCTGCGGTTGGTCGTGACCTCGCTCCGATGCTTGCGGCACACCAAAAAGCGGGTCAAGCATCCGATGTCGTGAATATTGAAGTGGAGGATGGAGACGTCATCTACACGAGGCCAATCTATGCAGGTAAAGCGTTTACCAAAGTGAAAATCTCAAGTTCGCTTGCCATTGCTACAGTACGTCCAAACAACCTGGCCGCTCCCGAGAATACCGGCGCAGAAGCTTCAGTTGTTCCCTTGAATGTGAATTTGGGCACAGCTCGCTCTACAATTCGCGAAGTGGTGAAAAAAGCGGCCACTGGCGTCGACTTGACGGAAGCGAAGATCATCGTATCCGGTGGTCGAGGTGTCAAGAGTGCGGAAGGCTTCAAGCCACTCGAAGAATTGGCTGGCGTACTTGGCGCAGCGGTCGGCGCATCTCGTGGCGCTTGCGATGCAGGTTATGCTGATTATTCACTGCAAGTTGGCCAGACGGGGAAAGTGGTCACTCCCGATCTGTATATTGCCTGCGGCATTTCCGGCGCGATCCAGCACCTAGCCGGGATGTCCAACTCGAAAGTGATTGTAGCAATCAATAAGGATCCGGAAGCGCCTATTTTCAAAGTGGCGGATTACGGCATCGTGGCTGACCTGTTTGATGTGGTGCCTGCACTCACTACAGCAGCGCAAAAGTTTTTGGCGGAATAATCGGTTGGTTGATCTAAGCTAGAAAAAGGTTGCCCCTAAGTCATGAAAATGATCAGGGGCAACCTTTTTTGATTAGGCAGATCGTTTGACGTTTTGATCTTCTTCTTGAGCGGTCATGAATTTCGATAATTGATTCAGGAAGATGGCAAACCACAGATTCAGCACCATCACCACATCTAACATCAACATATAAGCGAAGGATCCTGTAGGGACGGCAAGTATGTATAATTCAATGATGCTGTTGATCACTAGAACCATCACCAGATTGGCACGAAATCCCCAGCGGTTAAGCAATTGCGTAATTTGGATGACGAAGACAAAGCCGAGCGTCACTTCAGCCACTTGCAGAAAAATCACTTGTTTTGACATCATTAGGATAAAGGAAACGGCGAACAATGAGGGGTACACCCACCAATGCTTCCATTTTGCCAATCTGGCAATGATGAAATTGGAACCGATGAAAGGAATCCAAGCCACCCATGACCAGCGGATTTTTTCCAGTTTCGCAATCCGGCGCCAGGCTCTCGAAGAGATGATGTAATAAGCAACATACAGGGCAAAAACGATAAGCGAAAAGAAAAATGAAGACATTTTATAAGCCATCCTTTGCGTAGATCTATGCCGAATGGAAACAGCAATATAATTTATCTATTTTAATAGACTATCATACGTACACTTCATTGTGTGATGGAATCATACAAAATGATAATGCGTCACGATCAGATCGGGTATAGAATGATAGCATATCACCTGATTTATTTTGGCAATGGAGGATTGATAATGCCAGAAAAAACTTGGGACTTAGTATATGATGCGGTCATAGATCTCCATAAATCGGTAATTTCACTTGGCAAAAGTGTTACCTCGATTGAGGGGAAAGTTGATGCGCTAAGTGTAAGGATGGACTCCCTTGAAGGGAAAGTGAACTTGGGTTTTGTATCGTTGCGAAATGAAATGAACATATGATTCGATCGTATCGATGAACGCTCCGGAAAAATGGAGAGAGAGAATACCATGTTAAAGCTTAGAACGTTTGATGTGGAAAATGCAATAGCGTGCCAATAGATGCACACGCTATTAATTTTTATATCATGTGAATAGAATCCCCGCGATAAAAGAGTGCGAGGATATTCAAATAACTCATTTTTGCCGTGCTGGCCCAGTATTCAGATCCCCACTGGGACATAAAATTAGACCCGATAAACGACCAATTGGCATTAAAGGGGATTCCCGAGCGATAATTCAGCGGGAGAATTTCGCCATTAGCGGGCGTATACGCCATTCTCCATGTGTCTCTAACTGCAAGGTCCGTTTGGTAAGTGCCGCTTTGATACTTGAATTCCTGGTAATTGGTGGTGTTATCCACATCATAGATCCAACCACTTGCTGTCACTGGGTGGAGGGAATGATACCAAGCGAACATTTTGACGGCGATGGCTCCTGCTCGGAGCGCTTCAGGATTCCATGATGGAATCCACTCATTGGCTAGTACATCAGAGCAGTATTCCTGAAATCCGACCGTCTGTACCCATAAAATAGGGCCCGATGGATTGTTATACGCACGAATGGCCACTCGGATCACTGAAGGATATGCGGTGTTATAGATCGTATTGATTTCTTGCGCAGGCGCTTTGGTGGATTCCCCAAAAAACAGCGTGAATGCCACCACAAAAAAAGATACCAGCGACTTGATCAGTCCACTCATGATGGATCACCTCTACCGTTTTATACTGGGACTCCATGCCGCATTTCCGAAAGTTCCGCTTACTCCTGGCTGCTTTGCAAGTCCTGTTTCATTGGCATAGCGGTCAACCATTCGTCCGATGTCGTGGCGATGAAGATTGCCCAGCCATTTGACGGGTTCGTTCCTTTTACCGGGTTGAATCGGTACCAACGAGACCGGCTGGATGCTGTTGGGATAAACAGGTACCTCAAAAACGACTTCCTCGTTAAAGCCTTGTGCAAACACTATTGCAGTGACCGTGCCCATCTCACGGATATTGGAAAACCTCGGATCTTGTGTGACCTGCAGTTTGGTATCCCAGATTCCCTCAGAATTTGTCAAACCATTGGCCATGATGGTTCCGTTATCGCTGATGACCAACACCCGTGCTCCATTGATTTTTTTTAGGTCCGGGGATGAGACGCGAAATTCAACGTTGGCGTTGATCGTTGGCGTTTGATTTTCGGCATAGGCGGGCATGGCAGAAAAAATCCAGAAAACACCTGTCGTGATAAATGCCGTTTTCCATGGAGATTGCAAATCAATCCCTCCATCACAAAAATTCTGGAAACTGCATTTTAGATTGTTACCCAACCAAAGGATTTTGATGTATGAAGTCAGCGGGGAATTGCAAGTAGTAGTAAAATTATTTCAATTAAGAAAGGCGGTGTCAGTGTATCTCCAGGCAAACGGTGGATCTCACCATATTGCATTTGCATCAACTGGACTTTTACGGCGCGTGGCGTGTTTTTGAGGCAATTGATTCCATGGATCATTCACGACAGGCTAAAATCAGCCAATGGCTGCGCAGCCTTTATGAACTTTATCACTTTCAGATAGACCATGTGTTTGCCAGCCTCCAAGAAATTTTTGAGGAAGGGTGGATTTCCCGTGATCAATTTTTGCTAATTTTAGATCACGTGGATCATCTGATGCATTACGATGGAATGACGAGCGAATTTCTCCTCGATATCCTGAAAGATGCTGTTCACCACATGGAACTGTACCTTGGTGCAGGTGATTATATGGCATTTCTAGCTAGGTTGTACCGATTTAGAGAGCTTTTGATCCTATTTTTATTAGTAGAAGCAGGAAAGAAGGATCGGGTCGACGTCTATCAACCTGGCCATGCACCAGATTACTTGAAAGTCATTGAAAACGCATACCTCAACCATGAACTAGCCAGCTATTATGGAGTTTATATGTTTTTACAAAGCAAACAACTCACTGATGTTATCCATCTACGCAATCATTCTTTTGTTGGGCATGGGCATTTGGGAGTAACGAGCACCAACGTATGGCAATCGTATGAAGGCAAGTGGCATCAATCCAACTCATTGTCCGTTCAGGCTTTTCTCAGTGACATGCAAATCCTGTTTCAGGATCTTGGGACGGAACTTGGGAACAATCCATTTTCCATTTTGACACAAGGCCTGGAAAAAGCGCTTGGTGATCTGAAAAAAGTTTTTCCGCTTTCATCAAGACAAGTTCAAAAAGAGACGGTTTTCGAGGAAGACTTAAATGAGTACCAGTATTATGCACTGCTCAATTTGGTGACACACGGGAAACTTCCACCAAAGTTGCAACAACCGCTGGAATTTGCTATTTCCCTGATGCTAGGGAGTCTAACAGTCGACAAGTGCCATGACATGAGAAATCTATTTGACCATTTTGCGCAGTTTCGCAATCAACCCACTCTCTTGGCATTATTTGTTCCACTAGCAAAAGGGAATCAGGTGAGTTTTATCAATTATTTGTTTGCTCAGCTTCATGTTTTTCTTAGGCGCCACGATTATGGAGAGTTGCTGATACGCGTTTATCGGTTAATGGAAGAATTGATGATTTATTTTTTAGGCTATGATGTGGACAAGGAGACCACCCGTCTTGTTATCAGGCATCGAGCCGAGCCGCGCATTCGTGTCGAACGTCACACGTTTTCCGGACTCATCGAAGCGATGGAACAAGCGGCGATAAGTGAGCCGGAGAGTGCCTTTTTTTTCACAGTGAAAGAAAAGTGGTGGCTGGGGATCTCAGATTTATATCGGCACAGCATTGTCGGTCATGGAAGTGAAGCGATCACGAAGGAACACTTGGAGGCGATACTTAGCATCTCGGTGCCGGAATTGATCGAACGCCTCCGGAGAGTGATGCGGTCGCTGGGAGTACAGGTTTTTCCGAATTATTTTGATCTGATCAACGAATTCATCGCTTGGCGTTATCAAATGCTGGTAAAATAGTGATCGTAGTATAGGAAAAAAAGGGAGGATGCTCATGCGATCAAAGCCATTATCTACTGAATATCCAGCATACCATGAGAGTTACATCCGCTTGATTCCAGAGGGAGATATCGTAAAAATGTTAAGGAGTCAACAGGCGGATCACCTGACAATGATTCGCGACAAGTATCTGTAAAGGGATGTTGGATTTGTCTAAAAGTCTTATTTTGTTAGATTTTCCGGAGGAGTTTGAATCGGAACGACTCATCATCCGTTCTCCACAATGGGGCGATGGTGCTGCAGTGAATACTGCCATTCGTGAAAGTCTAGAAGAACTGCGCCCATGGATGCCTTGGGCACAACAAATGCCAAGCATTGAAGAATCTGAGGAAAATGTACGTTTGGCGCGTTTAAAATTTATGGAAAGAAAAGATTTAAGACTACACCTTTTCGCAAAAGATACAGGTGATTTCATTGGAGGGAGTGGCCTCCATCGCATCGATTGGGAAGCCAGAAAATTTGAAATCGGCTATTGGATTCGTACCTCGCAAAGTGGAAAGGGACTCATGACGGAAGCGGTGAAGAGAATTACCCTCTTTGCAATTGAATCTTTACTTGCCAATCGCATTGAAATTCGCTGTGACTCGATGAATGCTCGCAGTGCTCGGTTGGCTGAACGACTTGGGTTCAATTTGGAAGGTATTTTACGCAATGAAAAACTCGACGAAAGCGGAACATTGCGAAGCTCTATGGTTTTTGCTAAGGTTCGCGGATACGAATTCTAATGGTGATATTCAAATGCGAATGCAAGAAACTAGCCCAAGTCATTAAGATATAGGAGGAGGGGTAGACCGCCATCCGAACAGTCTATCCCTCCTATGAAGTTGGTTGGGTGCTAGTCTCCATTCCTACCAGAGGAATGCAAGCCAGAAAATTGATGCGAACGCGAGCCACCACCACCACCAGCCGCCATACCACCATCCGTAACCAGGTCCGTAGCCGGGGCGACCATAGCCTGGTCCGTATCCATAACCAGGACCATAGCCACCACCGTAATAGCCGTATCCTGGGCCACCCCAAGCAGTTTGCGAAATGGCAAGGTCAACTTTTGCTTCATCAGATAAATTGGCGTTTGCCAGACCTGATGGCGCATAGCCTCTGGGTACTCTCATTAACACGCCCTGGGTTGAAACGCGGTCGACGATTCCGCGATGATATCCCCAAGGGGTTCTGAACTGTACCCAAGAACCTTGCATGGACATGCATTGTTGACGAACATTCATGCTGTTGTGCCTCCTTCTAGTACACAGGCACTGTGGTGCATTGCGTGGTATAGGACGGGACTAACAAGAAGAAGAGAACAAAGATGATCAAGAAAACTACTGCCCAACGGGTATATCCTCCAAAGGCGCCCATTTTTCTCCCTCCCTCACCTAATATCCATGAGTCTTTATTATCTAATGTCGAACACTCGTATGTGGTAAAGGCACATGCCTGCATCCCATTAACTTGTGTCATTGTCCCGTAGAATGCATAATGGGACATTAGGAAGGTGAAGACATGACTTTATTACCACCTAAGATGAACTCACGGCCATGGTGGAAAACTGCTGTGGTCTATCAGGTGTATCCACGTAGTTTTATGGATGCAAGTGGTGATGGCATTGGCGATTTACAGGGTGTTATTCTTAAACTCGATTATTTGAAGCAACTTGGCATCGATGTGATTTGGCTTAATCCCATTTATGATTCTCCTAATGACGATAATGGCTATGACATTCGTGATTATTATCAAATAATGAGCGATTTTGGGACGATGGAGGATTTTGATCGTTTGCTTTTCGAAGCCCATCAAAGAGGGATCCGCATCGTGATGGATCTTGTCGTCAATCATACATCCGATGAGCACCCGTGGTTCATAGAGTCAAAAGCCTCTGAAGAGAATCCCTATCGTCATTATTACTTTTGGCAGGACCAGCCGAATAACTGGGGATCAATTTTTGGAGGGTCTGCATGGGAACAGGATCCAACCACGAAAAAATATTATTTGCATCTTTTTTCCCGCAAACAGCCTGACTTAAATTGGGAGAACTCGGAAGTCCGAGAAGAGGTCTATCGGTTAATGAAGTTTTGGCTTGATAAGGGGATCGACGGGTTTCGCATGGACGTCATTAATGCCATCTCTAAAGTGCCTGGATTGCCGGATGGGGAGATCAAGCCGGGGGACCGTTATGCCTCTGGCGGAGAATTTTACATGAACGGTCCGCGTGTCCACGAGTTTTTGCAGGAGATGTACGAGAAAGTCCTGAGCCATTATGACATCATGACGGTCGGGGAAGCGGCTGGGACCACCCCCGAACAGGCACTGCTCTACACGGCACCGGAGCGTCATGAACTGAATATGGTTTTTCAATTTGAGCACATGGACATTGATGCGGGCCCTAGAGGCAAATGGGATATTAGGCCGCTTCGATTGACGGAATTAAAAGCAGTCCTCAGCAAATGGCAGGAAAAGCTACATAACCGGGGCTGGAACAGCCTTTATTTGAATAATCACGATCAACCTCGGATGGTGTCGCGATTTGGCAACGACAAGGAGTATCGCGTGGAATCGGCAAAAATGCTGGCGACTATCCTTCACTTTTTGCAGGGCACCCCTTACATTTATCAAGGAGAAGAGATAGGAATGACCAATGTGGCCTTCCCGTCCATTGATGATTATCAAGACGTGGAGATCAAAAACATGTGGCAAGAGCGGGTGATTGAGGGCAAGGAGGATCCAGAGGCCGTATTGTCCCAAATTCACGTTAAGGGGCGTGGTAATGCGCGTACACCGATGCAATGGAGCGACAGCTTGAATGCCGGATTTAGCACGGGAGACCCTTGGATGAAGGTCAATCCGAATTATGTGGGTATCAATGTCGAACAAGCGTTAAACGATAGGCATTCTATTTTTTACTATTACCAAGCGTTAATACGCCTGCGCAAAGACTATGATGTGATCACGGACGGTAAATACCACTTACTGTTACCGGATCATGAGACCATATTTGCGTATTTACGAGAGACGGTTGACGAGTTGGTGTTTGTTGCCGCCAACTTTTCCGGAGAAAACCAGGCTATTGAGTGGCCAGAGGGATTTGCCGGCAAGCATGCCGCTTGTCTGATCGCCAATTACGAAGATACTCCTGTTAGTAAAGTGGGGTTCACGCTGCGACCTTATGAGGCAAGAGTGTATCACCTGAGGATAGGAGCGTGAGGGCAGTTGCGTAAGTGGTGGCATCAAGCGGTAGTGTATCAGGTGTATTGGCGCAGCTTTTTTGATGCCAATCAAGATGGAATGGGCGATTTGCAAGGGGTTATTGAAAAACTGGACTATCTTACTGATCTCGGTGTCAATGCCTTGTGGCTCAATCCGTTTTTTGAATCACCTGATGTGGACAACGGCTACGACATTTCCGACTATCGGGCAATCTCTTCAAAGGCTGGCACGATGGAGGATTTTGACGAACTCCTCCATAAGATGCACAAACGAAAAATGAGTTTGATCATCGATATGGTGATTAATCATACATCAGATAAGCACCCGTGGTTTGTTGAATCGAGAAAGTCAAAGGACAATCTCTATCGGGATTTTTACATTTGGCGCTCACAAAAAAACAATTGGCGGTCTTACTTTTCTCCCTCCGCTTGGACGTTTGATGAGGGTACTGGAGAATATTACTTTCATTCATTTACTTCTGCGCAGCCAGACCTGAACTGGGAGAATCCTCTCGTGCGTGAGGCTGTTTTTGAAGTGATCGAGTATTGGTTAAAAAAAGGTGTCGATGGCATTCGCTTTGATGCCATCAGCTTGCTAGCGAAAATTCCCGGGATGCCTGATGTGACAAGACCGGAAGACATCTCGTATCTCGGCAATCAACCAAAAGTCCACGAGTATTTGCGGGAGCTAAATGAACGATTTTTATCTCGCTATGATTTGATGACAGTGGGCGAAGTCGCATTTGTGACGCCAAAAGAAGGTCTATTATATGTGGACGAGACGAGGAGGGAACTCGATTCACTTTTTCACTTTCAGGTGCTAGACGATATGCCCACATGGGATTTACAACGGTTCAAACAAATTCAGCGAGATTGGTACGCTACCCTGAATGAGCGAGGTTGGATGGCGCAATTTCTAAACAATCATGACCATACCAGACTCGTCACTCGTTATGGCAATGATCGAGAATTCAGGAGAGAATCAGCCACTTGTTTTGCCACGCTTTTACATACGTTACCTGGCATTCCGTATATTTATCAGGGTGAAGAAATCGGCATGACGGGAGTGCGGTATGATTCGATCGAGTTATATCAAGACGTTGCCATAAAGGAACGCTATAAGGAAAAAATAGCGAAGGGGATTTCTCCTCAAGAGGCGTTGGTTTCGCTACAAATGCTGGCAAGGGATAATTCTCGAACTCCCATGCAATGGGATGAATCAATCCATGCAGGGTTCAGCCAAGTTGCCCCGTGGATCGCGGTTAACCCGAACTATCGAGATATTAATGTCGAAGCGGATCTGCGCCACCCCCAATCGATATTCAGGTATTATCAGCGGCTGATTTCATTGCGTTCCAGTTCTTTTTGGCAAGTCGCTGGAGTTTTTGTGGAAGGATTGCCGGACCACCCAACACTGTATGTCTATCGGCGCTCCCTTGATCACGACTCGCACGTTGTGTTGTTGAATTTTAGCACCGAAGATGTGTTGCTGCCTGATGTGTCGACTTGCTTCCCCGAGTGGAGGCAGCTGGGGGGAGAAGAGTGGACAGTAACGATCAATAACTATGCAGATGCAATTTGGGATAGGCCTATTGCCTGGCCAGTTATTTTGCGCCCTTATGAGGCGTACATCCTGAGTAAAGAGAGCTTTTTAAATAAAAAAACCTGAAGGGGAGAGCCCTTCAGGTTTTTTATCAGGACATGGCACTTGGTGCTTGGAATTGTGAAATGGATTGATGCAATTGTTGCAATTGTTGCTGTGCTTGTTGCAATTGCTGTTGTTGCTGGGAATTCATCGCAGCAGATGACTGGGATTGAAACTGCTGCAACTGTTGTTGCGCTTGTTGCAGAGACTGTGCAGCTTGTTGAAGCTGTGGATGCATTTGTTGTTGCGGTTGTTGTGGCATCAGTCGACCTCCTTGCCAGTTTGAATGGGAATTACGAGTTGTATTTTTGCCAATGATGTGCAATTTATGCTTGGATTGATTGCGTGTATTTTTTTTTCAAGTTAATATGGGTAACGGATTTGATGCATTGGAGGATGAAGATAAGGAGAATTGAAAACGTGTCAAAAATATGGCAAATTGTTGTGGAACTCGTCGCCATCACCATTGGAGCGGCAATGTTGGCGTTTGGAATCAATGAACTTGTGGTTCCTGCGCATCTCCTCGTAGGGGGCTTGACCGGCATCTGTGTCATTTTTTATCACCTGTTCAAGTGGCCGGTGGGGACGCAGTTTTTTATCTATAATGTGCCGCTGTTGCTAGCGGGATTCAGGTTTGTCGGGAAAAAATTTCTCATCTACACCATTTATGCGGTCGTCATTTCGTCCATCTTCTTCGATTGGATTCCGATCACGGCTATTTGGACACACAATGTGCTGTTGGAGTCTGTTTTTGGAGGTGCGATTTCAGGGCTTGGCAGCGCGATGATGCTGCGATTTGGCGGATCGTCAGGTGGACTGGATATCCCTGCAAGAATCCTTTCCAAACGAAAAAATTTCCCTATCGACCGTTTCTTTTTGCTGGTGAACGCAGGAGTGATCATTGCTTCAGCTTACTTGTTCAATGCGGAACTGGCGCTATATACGTTGATTTCTATATTTGTCGGTGCCAAAGCCTATGAATTTATGCTAAATCACATCAATAAACTGGCCGTCATGATCATCACCGATCATGGAGAAGAAATCAGCGAAGCAGTGACCAAAGACTTACCACGCGGAGTGACCAAATGGCAGGCGAGTGGGGGATTCACGGGAGATGCGAAGACGGTGGTATATTGTGTCATCATCAGCGCTCAAATGCCAGAATTGCAACGACTGGTGAAAGAGATCGACAAAGATGCGTTTATTTCGATCAGTCCCGCAAAAAATGTGATTGGTCAATTCTTGCAAGTATGGTGAACAAAAATCCCCTCTAACACATGATAGAGGGGATTTTACATAGCTTTATCCGGTATACGCTTCGATGGCGGATTGAAATGCTCGGGGATTATGGCCGATGATCACTTTTTCTCCAATGACAGTAACAGGAACTGTCATGACATTCGTTATCTTCGCAAATTCTTCACGATACTCTTTATGTGTCCACAAATTACGTTCTTCAAGTTCTACTCCTTTGCCCGAAAGGAATCTGCGCGCCATGGCGCAACGCGGTCAAAGAGGTACCACATACATGATCGCCTTCACTGATACCACCATTCTCCTTTATCAAACTTGTCGTCATCAGTTTTATTATACATCCTGAGCTAATATTATCTTGATATTATTTTTATTTAATCATGACAAAAGTGTGTGGATAGCGTTGTGATATGATACTTCCGTAAGGAGGTATGTTGGATGGCAAAATGGATGACAAAAAACGGCTTACCACTAATCTCTACGTTTTCTATTGTAGGGGTGGACACCAAGACGGAAGAAATCGGTGTGGCGGTACAATCGAAATTTCTAGCGGTGGGGTCTGCGGTGCCATGGGCGATGGCGGGAATCGGTGCGGTGGCTACACAATCGCTCGCAAATACGACATTTGGCCCGCGAGGACTTTCGCTTTTGCAAACAGGGATGGAGCCTGAGCAGGTCATTACTGAACTTTTAAAGGATGACCCTGATCGGGAAGACCGCCAGGTAGGAATGGTGGATGTGCATGGGCGAAGTGCCACCTACACTGGTAAAGGATGTTTTGATTATGCAGGAGGCATAGCGGGTGAGGGTTTTGCTTGCCAAGGCAACATATTGGCGGGGGATGCCGTGGTGAAAAACATGGCAGAAACGTTTCAGGCGTCCGATTTGCCACTACCGGAACGTTTGTTAGCGGCGCTGGCGGCGGGTCAGAAAGGTGGCGGTGATCGCAGAGGGATGCAATCTGCCGCGCTGTACGTCGTCAAGCAAGCGGGAGGTTATGGCGGATTCAATGATCGTTATGTGGATTTGCGCGTAGATGATCACGAAGAACCCATTATGGAACTGAAGCGGTTATTAACGCTGCAACGGTTGTATTTTGGTCGAACCAAGCCAGAAGACCGCGTTCCGCTTGAAGGTGAGGTGCTTCGAGAAGTGGTAGGTCATCTCGTGCGTACGGGGTATTGGGATCAATCACCGGAAACAGCCGGAACCTATAACGAATCCCTACAATCAGCGCTGCGAGCTTACTTTATGACGGAAAATTTTGATGATCGCTGGACAGAAGAAGCAATCATTGATCGGGAAGTCCTGCTATTCATGCGCAGACAGGTTTAATTGGAAAAAAAACGCATTCCCGCCGGCATTATGAACGATGCGGCGGGCGAAATGCGCTTTTTTTCAATCGTCTCGCGGAAACGATGTTGAAAAGTAACCCGAGTCCAAATATAATGGTGGCCGTCCATGCGGTATCGGCGGTAATGAAATCTCCTCGTCCATGAAGATAGGCGCCAATGCCTCCGGAGAACGCGAAGAGTAGGGACCAGACAATGCGGCTTGTCATGCGCTCCTGGCGCTCGAGTCTGCGAGTCAATTCACTAAGATCGGTACGAAAGTACAGATCCCCCTGTTCTCCCTTTCGGAGGATTCGTTCAAGAAGTCCAGGAACACGAATTAGTGCGAGCGTGGTTTCCTTAGCTTGATCCAAAACGATATCCGTAGTGGCTGCGCCGGTTTCACCGAAGATAGACCCGACCAGATCGCGAATGGTACGTCTGAATCCGTTCATTCCTTCCTGCTCAAATTCAAGTGGCTGATTGAGCATAGGAAGCGCTCTGTCTCTCAATAGTGGCACCCACTTGATTTCCGGGTATAGTGTGGAAGCAAGACCGCTCACCAGTCCTACTGCGCGGCCCAAAAACATGTACCTAGCCTGAATGATGATCGGCTCATCGTATAAAAAGCGTTGGAAGTCGTCCGCGAATTGGCTAAGTTCAGGCCCGCGTTTGAGTTCGATACCACTTAACCTGTCGAGAATGAACCCTAGTGCCCGCTTCAGAATTTGGCGGTTGGCATACGGTTGCAAAAAGCCCAGCTCATCGATTGCATCGACTACTGTGTCCATATTGCGAATTACGGCTGCGTTGATCAGCTTGGTGAAAATTCGCCGGTGATCCCTTGGTAGTTCACTCATCATGCCAAAATCAACGAAGGCTAGCCGACCGTCTTCAAGGACAAATAGATTGCCCGGATGCGGGTCCACGTGAATAAATCCATCATGCAGAAGTTGCTTCAAGTACGCGCCAATCAACATATCCACGATGCTTTGCGTGGAAACTCCCCATTTGGTATAAGTATCGATATCGGTGATTTTTGCACCATTCACAAATTCCATAATGAGTACACGGCGGGATACATACGTATCGTATAGGCGGGGAACGAGCACTTGTTTTTCTTCAGAAAAATTCTGTCGGAATTTTTTTAAGTTAGCAGCTTCTAGGCGGTAGTCAAGTTCCTGGCGCACCATTTCCCTGAACTCGCGGTATAAGGCAATCAGGTTCAAGCGACGAGCTGTTTTTGTGTAGCGGTAAGCATAATTGACCACTCGCTCAAGTGCTGACAAATCGATTGCGGATAGCCGCTCAATATCTGGTCGCAACACTTTTACCGCCACTGTTTCACCGCTCTCCAGTTTCGCCCGATGAACTTGCCCCAGTGAAGCGGCAGCGATCGCTTTCTCTTCAAACTCGCTAAAAATACTGCTGATCGTCGCGCCAAGTTCATTTTCGATCATTGGTTTGACGCGGGAAAAGGGCGCGGCGGGTACGGCATCCTGCAGTTGTGCCAGTTCCTTGGTGAATGCCCGTGGTAACACGTCCGTACGCGTGCTGAGGAATTGTCCAACTTTGATGATGAGCCCCTGTAGTTGCAGGGCTGAACGTCTAACTCTCGTTCCGGAGCGGGCATAAAGTTTGCTTAGCACCTCGTCGCGCTTCGCTCCATCGAGTTTTCTTGATAACCGAGTGATTTTCCGAAAATCCAATGTCACGCGAATGGCCAGGGTGAAGATTTTTATTGTTCGAAAAAAACGACTGTTCACAAGCAGTCCCCGATCCTAAAAAGAGAGTGGTCACATGCCTTGTGCTATGCATGCGGCATGTGACCCGTTGAATTTTTGTAAATCACCGCTGTCATCTATTATTCGGCTGCAGGAGTTTCCTCTGCCTCGGTATCCCAGACATCAAGGGCTTCATTGAATTTGTGACGAAAAATATGTGCTTTGTGTTTGAATTTTTTGCGGTCTTCTTCACTCATACGATCTTTAAACAGAAAACCAAATCCCAAAAAGGCAAACAGCATTTTCATCAAAAATTTTTGCCGTCTAAAACCGAAAAACATAATGATCACGCACCTTCCTGTTCGTTTGTTGCTACCATCACGATATCGCTGTCAGGTGATGGTGTCAATCCAAATCCACTGAACCCAGAATGTTTTACATTCGTCAATAATTATTCATGAGATCCTTGAAATCACCTTGAGATCTGAGTAAGTTTCATCAACCGTTTGCGATTATAATTAAATAGAGGGAAAGATAAAGGAAGATTTTTTGTGCAGATGATGGAACTGAACATGGAATGGATTGCAGATGTCGATGGGCGTCTGCCAGGATATAAAGGTGGATTGCTGCGGGGCGCGATGGGATATGCCTTGCGGCAGCGTTTCTGTGTGCAGGATTTTAATAATTCATGCAAACGCTGCGAAAATCGGACTCAGTGCCAATATGCCCTTTTTTTTGAGCCGATGGCTACCGATTCTGCAAGTGGTGAAGTGCTTGCAGGCAGTGGTTTTACAGATGCTGCGAGACCTTTTGTCTTTGAGATTCAGGATTTTCGCAGGCACTTCAAGGTCGGAGACGGATTTACTTTTTCCTTGCGATTGCTTGGCATGGAATCAGCGATTTTGCAAGTCATTGCGGATGTATTTGCGGATATGAGCGAAATGGGACTGGGGAAATCAAGGATCCCCGGTAGTTTCTCTATTAATAATGTCAAGCTCAGCCATGAACACGATCTGCATCCATTGGTGTCTGCCAATCGGATCTCACTGCGTGATGCCTTGGAACCTTTGCAAGGCACGGCGTCCGCCAATTCCCAATCACTGACGCTTCGCTTTTTGACATGGACCGTATTAAAAGCGAATGGATCTGTACTTCATCATTTTGAAAAAGACGTATTTGCCAAAGCGGTACTGCGCCGTTTTCGCCAATTAATTGCGCTATACGGGGAAGAAAACGAGTATTCACTGTTGATGAATGATTATGACAAGCTGTTGCAAGCCTGGCATCACGTGGTGGTGGGATATGATCATACCGAATTCAGAAAGTGGGGAAGAACCTCGACGAGGCAGCGACAAACTTATGAAGTAGAGGGTTTTACCGGAACTGTCAAGTTGCATGATGTACCGACTGTGTGGATCCCGCTTCTTGAGTGGTCTGAATGGCTTCATGTGGGAAAAGGGGCAACGTTTGGGCTAGGCGCGATGAGAATTCAACAAATGGGTTCACCACATGATCAACATGAATCGTTTCTTGACAATATTACGTAAGGCGAATAATATATCATTCAATCTAAATTAATGATAAAGACGGTGAGGATCGTGTCCAAAGAGATGGTGGTAGAGGCGCGCGCCTTGCCTACTCAGGATTCTGGAAGCAGACGCCTTCTCGGCATGAGTTGGGCTCATTTTTTGAATGATGGCTCAGCCAATTATTTACCCGGTATCCTTCCGGCCATCCTGATCGCATTAAAAGAACCCGTATCGATGGCAGGGGCCATTATGGCGGCGCTGATGATCGGTCAGGCGTTGCAGCCTTTTTTTGGGTGGATTGCCGATCGCATTGGCGGAAAGAGTCTGATTGTCATCGGACTTTTTGGCAGTTCAATAGGTGGGGCGCTGTTAGGCGTAGCCCAGCATAATCTGGCGCTATTGATTGCGCTTTTGCTCGTGATTGGCGTGGGGAATTCGATGTTCCACCCGCAAGCACTTGCAGCGGTGAGAAGTATCGTACAAAAGCGTCAGGGGCTCAGTCTTTCATTTTTTCTCATTGGAGGCGAACTGGGAAGAGGAATCTGGCCAACGGTAACGAGTTGGATCGTAGTTCATTTTGGCCTGATCAACCTCTGGATCACAGCAATTCCTGCGCTGATTACGCTTCCTTTTTTGGCAAAATTCGCACCGCATTTGCCTGCGAAAAAAGGTCAGTCTGTGAAAATTCAGTGGTCGAGCCATGTGCTTCCCATGGTGGGACTGATCGGCTATTCGAGCACCCGCTCGCTAGTCATCTATGGACTCGTCACATTTATACCATTATTATGGCATTTACACGGCGGTTCGCTCGTGAGTGGAGCCTCCATCATCACCACGCTGTTGGCGATTGGCGTCATTGGCAATCTCAGTGGGGGCCACGTGGCAGACCGGTTGGGAAGACGGCCGGTGATGGTGTTATCGAGTATCCTTGTGATGATTTTCTCGCCTTTCTTTTTATTCACCACTGGGGCGTGGATCTGGTTGGTGGCTGCAATTCTTGGGATCATGCTCTTTTCCAGCGCGCCAGTAACAGTGCTGATTGGCCAAGATATTTTTCCTGAGAACCGCTCGATGGGTTCGGGTATCGCGCTAGGATTAGCAAACGGAATTGGCTCATTGCTCGTTTTCTTTGTCGGTTTTTTTGTGACAGACAAGACGATTGAATCGATCTTCTGGATTCTAGCAGTGGTCAGTTTTCTATCCATTATTTTTTCGCTGATTATTCCCAAGTCGTTAATGACACATAGTGAAGGTTCCCATCATTAATAATCGATAGATTGCATAGAAAATCCCTCAGACTTATCAAGAAGTCTGGGGGATTTTTTTGTTTGTGAAAGAATACGATTGTGCTATGATAAAAGAAATATTTGTGAACTTTTAATGACGTTTTTGAAAGAAGTGAGAGATGGTGAGTGTGTTTGGGTGGTTGGAAAAACGACTGCATGTTCATTCTATGGCGTTTATGATCATTGTTCCGGCGGTACTTCTGTTGATGATGGTGATTTTTCCTTTAACCACATCGCTTGGTCAAGGTGTGAATGAGAATGTCATTACCGGATTCGTTGGGGTATACGTAGTGGGAAGTCACCAGTACTACGCGAGGTTTTATTATCAGGGAGGATCAGAAGAGGAAATCCCCATTCGCTCGCTTAATGCGAAGTCGTTCGTCAGGCGATCATCATCTTCGATGTGGTTCACGGTCATGGATAATCCCATCGCGTTGTCTGCCGCGTATCAACAGAATTCTCGGCAGCTCCAGCGTGTCCTTGGCACATACTATAATGCGCCGGGCATTGCGGCACCTTTTCCACGAAGTCCTGTGGGATATGCAGGTCACTTTTTACAAGTGATGGCCGTTCAAAAAATTAATCCGGCCACCTATGGCGGACCGGATATTCCTCCTGGCAGTGTTCCTTATCGTAAACTTGAAAATGGCGTGCTCCATGTCGATACACTGCAAGACGGCAATACCATCGCGCAGTGCCAACCTGGCCAGATTCCCCCGCAACTTATGGCATTGAATCCGGCCCTGAAGGCAAAGAGCAGTTAAGACATGGCGATTGAACTATTGAAGTGAACAAACTGGTGAACGTGCAAAAATGCTTCTGCGAGCGCCCTCTCCGGAGTTTCTCCAATTCCCACTGTGCTGATGGGTTGATTGCCCAAATGGCCGAATACGTGCGCCCGGTACATGGCGGGACGCTCCGGAATGGCTACGGTATAGACGTGCTCGCCAGTCCAGTCAAACCCAATTTGTTGCAGGTTGGTGGCATGTAAAAGGGCTTGAGCCAGGGTGCCACCTTTTCCGGTGGTCACCTTTTTTTGTACGGAGTCATTTTGCTTCTCGTGTTCATTCCAATATAGAAAAACTTTGTACTCTCCATCAACGGATTCCACTTTGGCTTCAATGCCCTCCAGATGCAGGTCGAGCATGCCTAGTTCATCGCGAAGCAGAAGTTCCAGCGAGGTTTCTGCGCGGTCAAAAGCGTAGCCATCGCGCTCAGCTTTTTTGACGCGACTCAGCATTCGCTTTACCGCATCCTGCGGGGAGGGGAGTCTGAGTTTGTTTAGTGCGTAGACGATGTTGCTTGCGCCCGAAAGCTCAGATACGACCACTTTTCTGAAGTTACCCACTTGGTCAGGGGAAATGTGTTCGTAAAGCATAGGATTTTTAACGACTGCACTAACGTGAATGCCGGCTTTGTGGGCGAATGCGCTTTGACCGACGAACGGTTGTGACGGGTTCGGTTCCCTGCCGCTTAAGGCATAAACCTTCTCTGACACTTCTTTTAGACGGTTCAAGGAAGTCTCGCCGATGCGGTTTGGTCGATTCATTTTTAAGGACAAGTTGGGGACGATTGCACATAGATCCGTATTACCACAGCGCTCACCGAGGCCGTTGACGGTTACTTGTACATGATTGGCCCCCGCTTCAATGGCAGCCAGCGAGTTAGCGACGGCCAGTCCGCCGTCATTATGGGCATGGATGCCAATGGGACCCAGATGGAGTTGCTTCACTTCCTCTACGATCTGAAGGACCTGACTTGGCAACATGCCACCGTTGGTATCGCAAAGTACAAGCCAGTCGGCGCCGCCTTCCGCTGCTGCACGGAGTGTCTGCACGGTATAGTCTTTATTTCTCGTATAGCCGTCAAAAAAATGTTCGGCGTCAAAAAACACCTTCAGTCCCTTCGATTTAAGGAAGGAAACGGTGTCGTAGATCATGGCGAGATTCTCGGAAAGACTGGTTTGCAGCGCGGTTTCGACGTGAAAATCCCACGTTTTTCCAACTACTGTCGCAATCTCGACGCCAGTATGCAAAAGTATGTTTAAGTTTTCGTCCGTCTCGACGGAGGAATTCTTTTTTCTCGTGCTAGTAAAGGCCACGAGTTTGCTGTTAGTAAACGTCATGTGGCGGGCCTGCATAAAGAAATCCAGGTCTTTTGCGTTGGAGCCGGGCCATCCTCCCTCAATATAATCGGTGCCAATCTCATCGAGTATTTTGGCAATTGCGATTTTATCGGATACGGAAAAACTGATGCCCTCCGTTTGTGCCCCATCTCGTAATGTGGTATCAAAAACATAGACGCGGTCCATGGTCTCCACTCCTATTCTCTCTTTTGGACTCATTATTTACCCCCGATTAACTGCAAAAGAGCCTATCATCCTGACCGGACGAAAGACTCTTTCGCTGTACCACCGGGCGCAATTGTTCCATCTTGAAGATCACATCGCATCCATTGTCTCGTTAACGGGAGAACCCGACATGTGCTACTAACCACTGGTGTTCGCACAGACGCTCCAGGATGATATTCAGCAAGTGATCGCCTGCGGGATTCTCAGCCTTACATCCCGCTCTCTGGAAGCTCTGCTTACCTACTTGTTCCCTTCATCGCAAAACATTTCGAATTTTTATGAGTATTATAGTCAATTCAATTGGCTTTGACAAGGGAGGTTTCCAAATTAATATTTTGCAATTTAGACTCAATTGTGCTAAAATTATTTTACTAAGTTTACCAAACCTACAAAGCAAACTCGTAGGAAGGGCCGAATTTCGACTCTTACAAGGGCGAAAACGGGGGAACCAAGTTTTGGGGTGAATTGGTGTACTTGCGCCCGCAGGACATCATAGGCTTATCGCCGAATCCGTCAGCTAACCTCGTAGGCGAATACTAGTGGTTGCTGTGTTAACTCATTTTTCGCAGCTCCCTAATTTTTCGAATTGAATAGAACTTTCTATTTCGCCTGTGCGCATTACGCACCGTCCTTTTGTCGTGTCGTCTTTCGGCAGAAAGGAGGAACAATGCCGGATCATGCGGTTGAATTTCGTCATGTCGTCAAACGGTTTGGCCAAACGAAGGTGGTTCAAGATCTGAATCTCTCCGTTCCGCAAGGACGACTGGTCACCATGATCGGACCATCTGGTTGTGGGAAAACGACTACCTTAAAAATGGTCAATCGGCTCATCGATCCGTCAGAGGGGGATATTTTGGTTGATGGCGCTAATGTGAGGCAGCAAAATCCGGTGGAGCTTCGGCGGAACATCGGCTATGTCATTCAGCAAATCGGCCTTTTCCCACATATGACCATTGAGGAAAATATCACGCTTGTGCCTCGTCTAAAAGGGGAGAAGAAGCGGGATTTGCTGGGAAAAACAGAAGAATTGCTGGATCTTGTAGGGCTCGATCCCTCCATTTATCGTCATCGGTTTCCGCGTGAACTGAGCGGAGGACAGCAGCAACGCATTGGTGTGGCAAGGGCGCTCGCTGCCGATCCCAATCTTGTCTTGATGGATGAACCTTTTAGTGCGCTCGACCCGATTAGTCGCGAGCAGCTACAGGATGAACTGGTGAAATTGCAGTTGGCCGTGAAAAAAACCATCCTGTTTGTCACCCACGATATGGATGAGGCGCTGAAAATTGCTGATCAGATCGTATTGATGAGAAATGGAGTGATAGTACAAAACGATTCTCCAGATCAATTGTTGCGACATCCCAAAGATGATTTTGTCAGAGAATTCGTTGGGGAAAAACGATTTTCTAGCGTAGGTATGATGCTTAGTGTGCAAGATGTCCTGACTAGTGCCGTGACCATCGCGCCAAATAGAGGGTTGGCAGAGGCGATTGTGGTGATGAGAAGGCGAAAAGTGAACGGCCTGATCGTCATTGGATCTGCAGGAGAGTATCTTGGCGTACTCGGAGTAAATGAAATCTATGAAAATTACGGGGACGAGTTGTCTCATGTCAGCGATGTCATGACGAAGCACGCCCCAACCGCCACACTAAATACAGATTTACCAACCGTGCTCATGCTTTTGGAACAAGAGGGCAGAGGATATATCCCGATTCTGGATGAAAGGGAACGTTTGGTAGGGGTGGTTACCCGGGCCAGCGTAATTAGCGCAATGGCTCCTCCCTTACTCAATGAGGTGAAAGCAGATGAGCCAGTTATGGCAAACGTTTCTGGAAAATTGGAGTAATTTACTGACCGCACTTTATCAGCATATCTA
>JAJZAS010000185.1 GCA_021799325.1 Bacillota bacterium
AGATGAGGTTGCGCATCCATTGTGAGGTGGAGCCAGCCATGGGCAAAGCACGGAGAATGATATCGTCACTAGCATAAATTGGTACGTGAATTAATCGCAAGCGTTCTGGCTTGTCGGACATTAGGAAATACCCCCTTCGATGGTGTTACTTCTTCTGCCGAGTGAGGATGCGGTGGGAAAAAATACGAAAATTCACGGATTTGTACACAAAAAAACGATGTCGGAGATCTGATATTTACGAATACGCACGATTTGAGTGCGACAATCGGGTGTAGACACTGGGGATATTTTACGAATATGTACGATTGAAGGATTGAAATGTTAAGCGGTTGATGATGATGGTACGATTTCGCACGTAGAATGTGATCAGGGTTGATGTCGAATGCGGGTAGAGTTACGAAACGTCACGTGTTGAGTGCCTGACATGAGGACCGGATGATAATGGTTGTTACGAAAATTAACGCAATAGGATCTCGATGATGGGTTATTGACAAGTTGATACCGGACGGCGTGAATAGTGGATCTGGATAGTCTGAAAGTGGTGTAAAAACGTGGCGGGTAGGTGCTGCGTTAGTGTACGGAGTACCAAAATCACACGCTAAAATTTCCAATTCACACATAAAAACAGGGGTAGTTCAGAGCGAAAAATGCCCTGAAACCCCCTGTTTTCCGTAAAGTGGTTAGTGGTTCATAAAAAGCCACCATGATCCATCAAAGTGTTGATTTTATTATACTTTGTGGCATTTGTATTGCCGCAATTTCACACCATTTTACTCAAGTAAGCGCCATAACTTGAATTGGGAATTTTGTGGTCAATTTCTGCTACGATCAAGGAACCAATAGGCTCCTTTTTCTTTCTGTTTCTTTTCCGCTTCAACGCCTTGATTCACTAGCCAATCATTCGCACGGGTGAGAAGTGACCCGAGTTGCGAGGCAGACAAGTCGTCGGCAGTCTCCTGATCGAGATAGTCGCTTAACTCAGCAAGCAGCTCCTTCGCGTACCCCTGCCAACTCCCACCCTTGTCCTCCACCAGTCCGATGACCGCATCGAGTATCGGTTGCTCATCTTCAGTAGGTCGGTAGTTCTTTGCCTTCCCCTTACTCTTGGCTGATGACCGTGGTTCATCGTGACCGTCCTCGTCCTCTGGCGCAAATTGCTCCCACCATTCATCGTACTCTTCAAAGTCGCGGTCAACATCTTCAACATGTCGTCCTTCACGTGATGCAAGTTCCATTGCTTTTGCGAGTGCCCATTCTTGTGCTTGCCAGGTTTCGCCGCCAACGTTTTGATCGTATTTCGCCACATCCCCATTCGGAAGATACATGATTGGCGGATCAGAACGGACTTTGAATGAGAATGGTTGTTTGTTGATTTCCGTTAGTACCGCCACGTCATTGCTCGGTAAGGCTTGGAGCGTGTTTTTGTCGAATGCACTGTTCATCATTTCCGCCATTGCGCTTGCTGATTTTGGTCCTACTTTACAGACCATGAACGTGCCCATATTCTCCGTGATGGCCGTCCGAAGATCAGCATTGAATTGTTCTGGTGATTGTGTGATCAACACGAGGCTCAAGCCGAATTTTCTATCTACAGCTATGACCCTGCTGAGAATTGGAATTTGCACCAGGTGCGCTTCGTCAATCATCAGAATGTGCGGCTTGGAGATGTCCGCTGGGCGTTGGTTAGCGGTAATATGATACTGTGTAACAAGTTGCCCCATTGCCACCTTAACGCCCATATCTCCCAATCCGAGCGCGTCCACTAACACGATGTGTCCTTCGTCCATCCACTTCCTGATTTGAAGTGTCCATGTGGTCTGGCCAAAGATACGGCGCATCGCAGTCGCATTAAGAAGCGGGCGCAGACGGTTGTTCATCGCTGTCAGTTCACTTGTAGCTGTATCGGCCCCATCCGTTCGCCAAAACATTTTGAGCATAGGATCGCGAATGGTCAACGTCTCTCGAAACAGCGGATACATATAGACGTAATTCAGTCCGAAAATCGTATGCACGCGGGATCGATCAGACAGAAGAGTGGCTAACCCGTTATCCATCAACTTTTCCGTCTTGCCTAGCGTGCCACTTGATCCATAGGTACTCATGATCATATCAACGATGTTTTGCGACACTTCGGTAATATCCGCATCTGGACTGCAATGTAAAAGATTTAATCCCACTGGATACTGAGATTCTGGCCTCATATCAAGATAGTGAACCTTCTCCCACGGGATCTTAATGCCTAAATGCTGCTCCATGTGCAACAGTCGATTGACGATAGTGATCAGTGCCGAACGGTTCGGGTCAATATATGTGAACCCTGGCGCTGTGCCTGGATTAGCCCCCCACTCATCGATAATAGACTGGATAGCTTGAATCGCAGTCGAAGTTTTTCCTGCACCCGTCTTGCCAGTTAGGAATCCATGTTTCAAAAACTGCGGGGTTGGCACCATGATAAGTCGATTAGGTTTCGTCGGGTGGATCAACCGACCAATCGCCACACCTTTTGTAAGTTCATTATCGTCGAGTGTACGTTCACCAGGTCTGAGGTGTGTGATTGCCTGTAACATCCGTTCGTTGGTCATGTCAGGCAAGGCGATAAGTACCGCTAGTTCTTCCTCTCGCCATAGTGGTTCTGTATCGCCTTTCGAACTCCACAGTTTCGTTTTTTCTTCCGTGCTCATAGAAAATTGGTGCTGCTTCTTCATTTGACTATTAATCTCGTTGAAGATGGCCCCCATGAGGTTCTGTCTGGCTGCGCCAATTTTTATAGTGACACGGAAGTAGTTTGATGATTCGCTAATCAGTGCGCTGACGCGTTTAGCTTGTTCTTTTTCCTCGGTTGTCATTTCGTGTTTCGCAGTTTTTTCGTCACTCTTAGTCTTAGATGGTTTCTTACTAGGCGAAACGCCGATTAGTTCTTTCCAAGCGCCGCCAACCGTCATTTCGCTCGCACTTTTTCTGCCTGAGTTTGGGCTTCTGCCGTTCAGGTAATCACGTAACGGTTTCTTAAATTCATGCTCCGCCCGACCTTCAAATGCGATATCAATATACGTTTCGTCTTCCAATGCGTCCAATATGGCCGCGAGGTCGCCTTTTTCGTTGAGCGTGCCACCTAACCCTCCCACACGATTGATGTATTTTTCAGAGAATGACGGTGGTGCTTGGCTTTCTTGAAAGTCGGCGTCAGGTACGCGTTGCCGCAAGGCTTTGCGCAATCCGTTTATGTCTTGATGAGATGCATAAATGTGAATCTGGCTTTTGTCGTCTTTATAGAATCGGAAATGGACAATGCCACTGATACTCGCCAATTTTGACGGCAATTTGTCGGAGTTATACTTCTGCCCGGCAAACGGAATGATGCGCACCCACTCCGCATTGTTATCATCTTGAGTTGGCGGTGTGGCTTTTGATTTACGTTTCATCCAATCGGGAATGGTTTGGATCTCACCTAGTTTGAAGCGGCTGAAATCAGGTCTCGTTTGCACTTCGGAAACCCGTTGCTTAATCCCGTCAGCCAATTTGGAAAGCGTTGATTTTGACTTTGGGTCGTCGGGTTCAGACTGGAACTTGCGAAGCGGTGGTGGAGTTTTGGACATATAAAAGCCCCCTTCAATTAGAAGGAGGGGATGGGAATTCCTCAAATGCAGCGCAACGAAGAAGCGCGCCGGCTCAGTTCAAGATTATCGGCTGCGCGCCAGTCGTGGCATCATCGCATGAAACGCTAAATAAATAGTAATAACCACGGCGCTTCAGCCGTGGCACCATCGCATGAAACGCTAAATAAATAGTAATAACCACGGCGCTTCAGCCGTGGCACCATCGCATGAAACGCTAAATAAATAGTAATAACCACTTGGTTCGGAACTTGGTACAGTGAATGTAAAACTATACTC
>JAJZAS010000186.1 GCA_021799325.1 Bacillota bacterium
AATAAGTTTTTGTAGTCTTTCTTACTGGCATACCATTTTGAATCCCAGTCGCGAATAATACCAATCCGCATTCCAATCGGGTGAACCTTTTGCCCCATCCAGTCGATCCCTCCCTACTTTTCACTCACATAGACTGTGACGTGACTGGTGCGCTTCATAATGCTGTACGCTCTTCCTTGAGCGCGTGGATGAAATCTTTTGAGTGTCGGACCTTCATCCACGAAGATTTTGCTGATATAAAGGTTATCAGCGTCCAATTCAAAATTGTTCTCCGCATTCGCAATCGCAGACTTTAACACTTTTTCCACAACCGGCGAGCCGGCCTTAGGCGTGTGTTTCAGAATGGCAATTGCCTCGCCGACTCTCTTGCCGCGAATTAAGTCGACGACAAGACGCATCTTCCGCGGTGCAATACGGATGTGCTTGGCTACCGCCCTTACTTCCACTACATGCACCCTCCTTTTATCACCAAACTGGTCAATTAGCGTGAACGCGAGGATTTTTCATCCCCTGCATGACCCTTGAAAGTTCTCGTTGGCGCGAATTCGCCAAGCTTATGCCCAACCATATCTTCGCTGATGTACACTGGCACATGTTTGCGACCATCGTGTACTGCGATTGTGTGTCCCACAAATTGCGGGAAGATCGTGGAACGCCTTGACCAGGTCTTGATCACCTTTTTGTCACTGGCGTTATTCATCACATCGATCTTTTTCAGCAAGTGCTCATCCGCAAATGGCCCTTTTTTGAGTGAACGGCCCATTTCTCCGTCCTCCCTTCAACCTACTTTTTACGCCGACGCACAATGTACTTGTCGGTCGGGTGATTTTTCTTGCGAGTTTTCTTACCAAGCGTTGGTTTACCCCATGGAGACATCGGTGATTTGCGTCCGACAGGAGCGCGACCTTCACCACCACCGTGTGGGTGATCGTTCGGGTTCATGACAACACCGCGAACGGTAGGACGGATGCCCTTCCAACGGGAACGACCGGCTTTACCGTAATTGACGTTCTCATGGTCGAGATTACCGACCTGCCCGACTGTGGCGCGGCATTCTTTACGCACCAAGCGCATTTCACCGGATGCGAGACGCAACGTGACATAGTCGCCTTCTTTACCGAGCAGTTGAACTTCAGCACCAGCAGCTCTCGCCATTTGACCGCCTCTTCCAGGGTGCAGTTCCACGTTGTGAACCACAGTACCTACTGGAATGTTGGCAAGCGGCAACGCATTGCCAGGCTTAATGTCCGCATTTGGGCCGGATTCAATCATTTCTCCCACTTTTAATCCATTCGGAGCGAGAATATAACGCTTCTCTCCATCTACATAATGGATCAATGCAATTCTAGCCGATCGGTTAGGATCGTATTCAATCGTGGCAACACGCCCTGGTATGCCATCTTTGTTGCGTTTAAAATCAATGACCCGGTACAACCGTTTGTGTCCGCCACCTTGATGCCTTGTGGTAATCCGGCCTTGATTGTTACGTCCAGCCTTTTTTGGCAACGGCCTGAGCAGTGATTTTTCCGGTTGATCCGTCGTAATCTCTTCAAATGCTGACACTGACATAAAGCGACGGCCGGGTGAAGTTGGTTTGTATTTTTTGATTGCCACTTGGTTCCCTCCTTTACACTAACCGTCTATTACGAAAAATACTCTGGAAGCGTGGAATCTTCGCTGAACTTAACCAGTGCTTTTTTCCACTTTGAAGTAAACCCGTATTGTTTCCCGTAACGCTTCTTTTTCGCTGGTACCCACATCGTATTGACGCGGACCACTTTCACGTTGTCAAAAACAGCTTCCACCGCTTTTGCGATTTCAATTTTGTTGGCTTTCCCATCCACTTCAAAAACGTACACGCGATCTTCCATCAGCTTTGTAGCTGCTTCTGTAATCACCGGCCGTTTGATAATATCGTGAGGGTCTTTCATCATTTTGAAAACACCTCCTCAACACGGGCTACCGCTGCCTTGGTAATCACCAGGCGATCGTGCCAGAGAAGATCATAAACATTAATGGTATCCGCTGCGCTGTAAGAAACGCCCTGAATGTTTTTCAAGGAACGATAGATATCATCACTCTTGGCAGCATCGACAAAAAGCGCCTTGTTGCTGATTCCAAGTGCTTGAAGCGCCGACACCATATGGCGGGTCTTCGCTTCTGGCAACGAGAATTCGTCGAGCACGATCAAAGCGCCATCCGCGACTTTGCTGGTAAGCACTGAGCGCATTGCAATCCTGCGGACTTTTTTCGGCAGTTGGTAAGCATAGCTGCGCGGTGCGGGACCATGGACAGTGCCGCCGCCGACCCATTGCGGAGAACGAATACTGCCTTGACGAGCACGGCCTGTGCCCTTTTGCTTCCATGGTTTGCGTCCGCCACCACGGACTTCCGCACGGGTTTTTACCTTGTGTGTTCCCGCCCTGCGACTGGCTAACTGACTTTGCACAGCATCGTGTACGATGGAGTCATGAATCTCTGCATTCCATACTTCCTCTGAGAGTTCAATCTCCCCAACACTTTCGCCTTGCATATTATAAACCGGTACTTTCGGCACGTGTTAACCCTCCTTTCACTTGGATTCTTTCTTAATCGCCGAGCGGAGCGTAACGAAAGAATTTTTTGGTCCTGGTACTGCACCTTTCACCAGGATTAAGTTCCTTTCCACATCTACTTTGACGACCTGAAGATTTTGAACGGTTACACGTTCGTGGCCCATACGCCCCGCCATCGTTTGTCCCTTAAAGACGCGATTGGCGTCGATAGAGCCAAGAGAACCTACTCCACGGTGATATTTGGATCCATGAGCCATTGGCCCGCGAGACTGGTTATGGCGTTTTACTGGACCAGCAGTCCCTTTCCCTTTGGAAACTCCTACCACATCCACATACTCGCCATCTTCAAATAATGATGCTACGATTTCTTCCCCAACCTGATAATCACGGTCAAGAGAACCGCGGATCTCGCGTACGTAGCGCTTGGCAACGGTATTCGCTTTTGCGGCGTGACCAGCTTCCGGCTTGGTGGGTCGCTTTTGATCTGCGAAACCAAGTTGAACGCTGCTATATCCGTCTACCGACGGTGACTTCACCTGCAAAACAACGCAAGGTCCGGCTTCAATAACTGTTACCGGGACAACGTTTCCGCTCTCAAGAAAGACTTGCGTCATACCAAGTTTGCGTCCAAGAATCCCTTTCATGTGCGCACCTCCTGCAACACTTTGCAATTACAATTTAATTTCAATATCTACACCAGACGGTAAATCAAGGCGCATTAATGCGTCCACCGTCTGCGGCGTTGGATTCAGAATATCAATCAGCCGTTTGTGAGTACGCATTTCAAATTGTTCGCGCGAATCTTTGTACTTATGAGGCGCGCGCAAAATCGTCACCACCGATTTATCGGTCGGCAGCGGAATCGGACCTGCTACGCCTGCACCGGAACGCTTCGCCGTTTCGACGATCTTCTCTGCAGATTGATCCAGCAGCTTGTGATCGTACGCTTTCAAACGGATCCGGATTTTCTGTTTTGCCACATGTTTCCCTCCTTCGTCGCCCAATGGTCTGGACATACTCGGCAAGAATTTCCTCAGTGGTACCGCATATGGCGGACGATACTTGAGCAACCTCTTGCTTCATCGCAGTCTAAAGTCAACAATATCAAATTATACTGAATCACGACAAATAACACAAGATTTTTTATGACTTTGGTGCACTTTGCGGCAAATATTTTTCTTGAGTAGATCCAACCACCTTAAAATCATTGAATGGCCAGAATATCAAATCCACGCGTCCGATGACTTTTTTTATAGAAATCGGCCCAATGATCCGGCTGTCTTCACTGATATTTCGATTGTCCCCCATCACAAAAAGATCGCCTTTTGAGATCG
>JAJZAS010000187.1 GCA_021799325.1 Bacillota bacterium
GCCTTGTCTACCGTGTCTTTACCATTTGTCGCTTCAGCGACAATGCGAAACTGTGGTTCGGATTCAAGGATCATTCTTGCTGCCTGTCTGGCGCGCAAACTATCGTCCGCTAACATTAAATCGTAATTTTTCATCGCATTAGCTCCGTCTGTTATTGTGAACTGGTGACAATTTCTCTACCTATGATTCTTCTCCAAGAATAGTATAGCATGAAATATTTCTCCGATTTGAACGTCATTGATAATGATCATTAGAATATGATGTATAATTTTAAATTGGTTTATCGCTAAAATCGGAGGAGTAGTGTGTGATGGCTGATTTGATACGGGAAGAGGACATGCTGGTACTGCGTTTATCGACGTTAGAAAAGATTGAGGGAGTTCACGGCGATATCCGAGTGCCGATTTCGTCTATACAATCTGTCACGGTGTTTGCAATAGTTCACCATCAGACAAACAGAGGACTCAAGATCACTTTGTCAGGGGCTGCCTATGATGCGCTCATTGTCAGCGAGGACCATCCGGAAGAACTCATAGATTCGCTTGGACTATCGAGGAATTAATTGCTTCGTAAAAAAACAGCATGCTGGGCATGCTGTTGACTTCTGCATTTGTTTGCCTCACTGATTGTAGCGTGATGGCCACTTCGATACGGCCTTTTCCACCAATGCCCTGATTTTTTCCTGATTCACCGTTTGGATAGCTCCGTCTCGCACCACCTCCTTACCATGCACGATCACGCGCTCAATTGCCGATGGCTGCAAAGAATACACCAGATGGAATGGCAGTAAATTCGGTGCAAAGGGCTGCAGCGACAAATCATCTGTGCGAATCCCTACAAAATCTGCTGCATAACCCGGTTCCAGCGAACCTATCGGCAGGCGAAGCAGATTACCGCCATTTTTGGTGCCCATGGCAAACGTGTCGCTTGCGCGTATACAGGTCGCATCAAGGCGATTCACTTTTTGTAGCAGAGCGGCCATGCGCATTTCCTCGAAAATGCTGACCCGGTTGTTGCTGCAACCACCATCGCTGCCAAGCCCGATCCTAACTCCAGTACGGATCAAATCAGGGATGCGGGTGACGCCATCCGCCAAAAACATGTTGCTAGAAGGGCAGTAGGCAAGCGATACTTTTCGCTCTCCGAGTAGTTCCACCTCACTGTCATCCAGCCACACGAGGTGGATGGCGATCATCGAGTCATCCAGTACGCCTAATTGATCGAGGTAGTGAACAGGGCGCTTCCCGTAATCGCGCAAAATCTCTTCCACTTCAAAAGGTTCTTCGGCCACGTGGATGTGAAATGGAGTTCCCCATTTTTTTGCGAGCGCGTGTCCTGCCTGAATCATTTCCGGTGATGCCGCATGGGGACTATGAGGTGCCGGGTGAACACGAACCAGGGGATGGTGCTGGTATTTTTTAATCAGGCGATCCGTATGCTCCACTGCTTCTGGAATCGATTCCCTGTAAGAGGCAGGCGCGCCTGCCCAGTCATACATGGTTCTCGCTAAGACGAGTCGGATGCCAAGGTCGCTTGCCGCCTGGATAATTGCCTCATCATTGTCTGTTCCATGATTGTGAATATAGAAAAAATCAGTGACAGTGGTTACGCCTTGCGACAACATTTCCCCAAACGCAAGAAGGGCCCCTGCATAGAGTGTCTCTGCATCCATATACGGCGTATAGCGATACAGTGCCTGATCGCGCCATGTCAAAAATGGCTCATCTGTCGCGATACCGCGTAGCAGGCTTTGAAACGAATGATTGTGCGCATTGACGGTGCCGGGGACAACCGCAAGGCGTCGCATATCGACAACCTCTGCCGCCGGGGATTTTTCTTTCAATGCGTGATACGGGGCGATGTCTTGAATCACTCCGTCTTCTACGAATAACCCGTAATCGCTTACAAATTGATCTTGATACCAGAGGTATCCAGTTTCGAAAATCGTACCCATGTGCACTCTTCTTTCTTATGAGTTGGTATCCATTGTTTGATCTAATTGTATGATCGAATCGATCATCACTTGTCCCGCAAGCACAATGTCTTCTAGCCGACTTTCTTCATCTTGACAGTGGCTTTTCCCGTCGATACTGGGAACAAAGAGCATGCCCGCTTTTGTGAAACTGGCCATATGCGTGGCGTCGTGTCCTGCCATACTGAAAAGGCGATCATAGGGGATTTTTAGCTTGGTGCTTACGTCTTCCAGTGTGGAAATGACAAATTGATCCATCGCTTCTGGCGCTTGATCCAAAATGACTTGTGCTTGGAACTGAACACCACGCCTCGCGGAGATGGTTTGTGCATCTTTTTGAAAAAGGGCAGCCATCTCGTGCATGATATTAACTGATGAGGCCCTGATTTCTACGATGAAGCGAGCGCTTCCAGGGATGATGTTGGCGGCATTAGGAAAAATCTCGAATCGACCAATGGTGCCGACCAGTTCATCTTGCTGTTGGTCGAGAAGCATTTTTTCAAATGCAAGCGCAATTTCTGATGCGGCGAGGAATGCATCGTGGCGGTCGGTTAACATGGTGGTGCCTGCGTGATTGGCTTCCCCTGTCACCGTCACCTCTAATCGGTAAATGCCACAAATGCCAGTGACAACAGCAAGTGGTTTTTGTGCACGTTCCAAGCGTTTGCCCTGTTCGATATGAAGTTCGAGAAACGCGCCCAGTTCGCTTGAATTTTTGCGTGCTTCTTCTACCTGTTCCAGATTGCCGCCGACAGCCCGAATGGCGTCTTGCAGTGTTCGGCCGTTCCAATCTTTACTTAAAAGTAGTGTGTCTTTACGGAGTCTTCCTGCCACCGTTCGACTGCCCATTGTCGAGAGATTGAAAGGATTTGGTTCCTCCGCGGTAAACGAGACGAGCGCAAGGGGGTGGCGGTTCTGATAACCACCTTCTTTTAATGCTTGCAAGGTTTCAAGCGCGGCGAGCACGCCAAGCGCTCCGTCAAACCGTCCGCCTTGCGGAACCGAATCGTGATGGGATCCCACTGCGATCATGGGCAGATCTTTACTTCCTGGCAACACGGCCCACAGGTTGCCGATCGCGTCCACCTGGAAGTCAAGCCCTATTGTCTGGCAAGTGTCTCGTAAATACTTCCTTGCCTCCAAGTCTTCCGCGCTGCCAAACGGGCGCTCCACGCCACCTTGGAATAGTGCGCCGATTTTAGAAAAAGTGAGAAAGTTGGCCCAAAATCGATCAGCTGAAAACGAGATTTTTGCTGAATTTTCCAATCTGAGAGATCCTCCTAAACATAGACATTTTGCAACTGATCCCATGCCTCCAATTGTTCAAGGCGTTTCTCGCTAATATTGGGAATCAGCGCGGCGACCTGCCTGACGAGCAGGTTCAACACAATGAGTGGCGCGGCATAGGAATCAAATAGCGATGCTGAAGTGACAGGTACGATCAGCGATAAATCAGTCAGTGGAATGACGGGAGAGGTCAACCTGTCTGTGATCGCAGCCATGTGAAAGCCTTTAGCCTGCATTTGTGAAATCCATTCCACGAGTACTCTAGGGTATCTGGGAAAAGCAATAACGACCACCAGCACCTCGGAAGGATCTTCACTGGATAGCTGATCCCACAGAGGATCACCGATGCTGGCCATTTCGACATTTGGCCGAACCTTGCCCAAAAAGTAATGCGCATAGGGCAATAAGGTGGCAGACGCGCGGGCGCTGACAAAGACAATGCGCCTTGCAAAAGCCAGTTCTTTTGCAAACGCCTGAAAACGATCGGAGCTGACGATATTAACGAGTCTCGCGAGGTTATCCTGTTCACTTTGTAAGACGCGATCTCCGCTGTCATCACTTGGGTGTTCTGCATACCATAGTCGCTCCGTGGCCGATAGTTCGAGTCGGATGACAGCCTAGATCGGAA
>JAJZAS010000188.1 GCA_021799325.1 Bacillota bacterium
GTTGCGCAGAGGTCAGGAACGAGGCAAACGCCACAGTATCATTCTTGTCGCAGAAGGAGTAGCAAAAGGCATGAAGATCGGCGAGCAGATTCGCCTTGCCACCGGTTGGGAAGTGCGCGTGACGGTTCTTGGCCATTTGCAGCGCGGAGGTTCGCCTAGTGCTTTTGATCGGACGCTTGCCTCTCGTATGGGGGCCTATGCAGTAGACCTTTTGCGCCAGGGCAAAACCAGTCAGGTGATTGGACTTCAGGGTAAAGACCTTGTCGCTATCGATATTGACGAGGCGTTGTCTATGAAACGCAAAATTGATTTCTCTATTTATGAATTGGCTTCTATTTTGTCTATTTAATCGTAAAGGGAGTGGTAGTGGCATGCGAAAGACGAAAATTGTATGTACGATGGGACCATCAACAGATAGTGTGGAAAAATTGCGGGCCATCATCCGTGCAGGCATGGACGTGGCGAGGTTGAATTTTTCTCATGGCACTCATGAGGATCACGGGGCCATGATTTCAAGAATCCGCGAGGCGGCTCATCTTGAAAACAAACTAGTCGGCATCATGCTGGACATCAAAGGGCCTAAAATTCGCACGGGCATGATTGAGAACGATGGTGTGGAACTCATGGACGGCGAGAGTATTATCCTGACGACAGACGAAGTGCTTGGCACTAAGGATAAAGTCTCCATTAGCTATGAGGGGTTACCAGAAGATGTGCATCCGGGGTCCTCAATCCGCATTGATGATGGTCTGATCGGGCTGAGGGTGGAAAAAGTGGTGGGCCACGAAATCCATTGCACAGTCACCAACGGCGGTATGCTCAAGAATCGTAAAGGCATTAATGCACCAGGGGTCACCCTTCGTCTTCCCGGAGTCACGGAAAAAGACGTTGCTGACATCCGCTTTGGCATCGCGCAAGGGGTGGATTTTATCGCGGCGTCATTTGTGCGAAAAGCAGCAGATATTCTGGAAATCAGGCGGATTCTCGAAGAAGAAGAGGCAAAGATCAATATTATAGGGAAAATTGAGACCCAGGAAGGATTGGATCGCATCGAAGAAATCCTTGCCGTTGCGGATGGACTGATGGTGGCAAGAGGTGACCTCGGTGTCGAAATTCCGACCGAAGAAGTCCCCATTGTCCAAAAGCTGCTGATCAATAAGTGCAATCAGGCAGGCAAACCAGTTATTACTGCCACGCAGATGCTTGATTCTATGCAGCGCAATCCTCGCCCCACTCGTGCCGAAGCAACGGACGTGGCGAACGCGATTTTTGATGGGACGGATGCAATCATGCTGAGTGGAGAAACAGCCGCTGGCAGGTATCCTGTCGAAGCGGTGTCCACCATGTCGCAAATTGCGTTGCGAGCGGAATCAGCGCTTTTGAACAAGGAAGTGCCAGGTCGTCATGCCAACTTAGTGGAGCGCACGCAAACCGATGCGATCAGCGATGCGGTCCGCAATATTGCAGAGGAACTCGATGCGAAAGCGATCATCACCTCGACAGAAAGCGGATTTACTGCCAAAATGGTGTCCAAGCACCGTCCGAAGTGTGTGGTCATTGCTGTGACGCCTCACGAACGGGTGGCGAGGCAGTTATCGCTTACTTGGGGCACGTATTCGGCACTCGTCAAGACCACGAGGACGACAGACGAAATGTTATCCACCGCTGTTGATGGTGCATTATCAACAGGACTTGTGAAAAGCGGGGACCTCGTCGTAATCACGGCAGGTGTTCCGGTGGGCGAAGCGGGTACCACCAATATGCTGAAAATCCATACCATTGGCGATGTGATTGCGCGCGGTATCGGCATTGGTGGGAAAAGTGTGGTCGGGAGAGCCATTGTGTCGACTAATACCGAGGATATTCTTTCCAGAGTCCAACCGGGTGATGTGCTCGTGACGTCGATGACAGACAAATACGTCATGGCCGCATTTGAGAAGGCGGCTGCCGTTGTCACCGAAGAGGGAGGACTCACCTCGCACGCAGCGGTAGTAGGATTGTCGCTTGGCATCCCGGTCGTGGTGGGGGCATTTGGCGTACTCAAGCAACTGTCAGACGGGGAAGAGATTACGGTGGATGCAGAACGAGGATTCATCTATCGTGGCCGTACGCAAGTTCTGTAGTTTTGGGAGTGAGAGAATTTGAACACACACGTTTCCCATTCACGGGTGGTCGTGCGCTATCAAGAAACCGATCAGATGGGAGTCGCATGGCACGGCAATTACATTGAATGGTTTGAAGTAGCCAGGACCGATTGGTTGCGCGAACAAGGAATGTCCTATTTGTCATTGGAGAAAAACGGGATGTTTTTGCCCGTCTTGCGGGTGGAATGCCATTACTTGCAATCTTGTTACTATGATGATGTGTTAGACATCGAAACGAGGCTGCTCGATTATAATGGGCTGCGGTTGGTATTTTCCTACGAAGTTCGCCGTGAGGGGGAATCCAGGCTGCTCGCGCACGGGGAAAGTGAGCACGTGTTCTCGCGCCCAGATCTTCTGCCACTGCGCCTGAAGGTGAACGCCCCGGCGTTACACCTTCTGCTACTTGGCGAGAGCGCGACAGAGGAGAGTGGCCATTGAGCGAACACCGTCCCATATGGGCGTATGGAGTGCTCGCTATTGGCGTGATTGGGGTGTCGTTTGCCGCAATTTTTATTAAAATGACGACGGCCCCAGCGTCCATCACCGCGATGTACCGCCTGCTCATGACGGCGATCATGCTGGCCCCATTTGCCATACCGGGGCTGCTGCGAACCGTTCGTGAACTGACTTGGCGGGATCGCGGTTTGCTTTTTTTGAGCGGAGCCTTGCTTGCGACCCATTTTATCTTTTGGATTCAATCGTTATTTGCGACGACCGTTGCCAGCTCGACGATTTTTATCGCATTACAGCCTATCTTTGCCCTGGTTGGCGCTCATCTTCTCTTGCGGGAACGCGTAGGGTGGCAGGCGTGGGGATTTGCTTTTTTAGCCTTTATCGGGACAGCGGTGATCGGTTGGCATGACCTGCTTCGCGGAGGTACTGCAGGTATCGGCGATGTGCTCTCTGTCGTTGGCGTGTTATTTGCTGCGCTATACATGTTAGCAGGCCAGGGACTGCGCCCCAAAGTGCCGGCGCTACAGTATAATTTTCTTATCTATATTGTGGCGAGTGTAATTTTAGCGATATACAGTGTAATCCATCATGATTCTTTTCTCCATTATCAGGTGGGCGATTGGCGGGCCTTCTTTTTGCTTGCGCTCATTCCCACCATTTTTGGGCATACGATTTTCAACACGCTACTAAAATACCTTCCGGCTTCGGTCATTTCGATGAGCATTGTGGGGGAACCGATTGGCGCGACCATTTTGGCGTATTTTATCTTTGCGAACCCGATTACATTGCCTTGGGTGGTTGGCGCTCTGATTGTACTGCCAAGTGTGGTGTTATTTATGCGCACAGTGTATCAGGAGCAACGGAACAGCGCGGTTCACTAGATGAAACATAGGTTCATAGAATGGGAAAATTGATTGCTGAATGCGGGATGCTGTGGTATGATAACAGATGGGTTTTGGAGGTACGGACATAAGTACAATGCGTTATAACAGTTGAAGAAAGGGAGTATAGCAAACATGTCAAAATTCTCTAAACTGGACATGCCAACAAGTGGGGAAGCCATTGAAATGCGCAGCACAGGATTGCATGTGCCTGATCACCCGATTGTCCCATTTATCGAAGGAGACGGAACAGGTCCGGACATTTGGCGTGCATCCGTGCGCGTGTTGGATGCTGCGGTAGAGAAAGCTTACAACGGTAAGCGCAAGATCGAGTGGTTTGAAGTCTACGCCGGGGAAAAAGCGTTCAACAAGTTTGGCGAATGGTTGC
>JAJZAS010000189.1 GCA_021799325.1 Bacillota bacterium
GTTCGAGCGGTCGCTTCCGGTACTTTTTAGCAAAGTCAAAGCCAAACCCTGCAGACCCTAAAAGGAGTGCCCCCGCTCCCACCCATTTCAGAAGGATCCACGCCATGACTTCACCTCGTGCAACTCACTGTCATACACCCGTACAATCGTACCTGGCACAGGCTGGGCTGAAACTTCGACCCACCAGGTCATTGGCGATGCTTGGGAGAGGTGATGCATGCCGGATCTTTTTACCAGTTCCGAAATGGTGCCAGCATGTGCAGTACCCACCAGCGCCACACCCGCTTTTGCCAAATCTGCCACTGCCAGTGCATCTTGCGATCCCCCTAGTTCGTCCGCGATGATGACTTCGGGCGACAATGACCGAAGGGCCATGGTCATCCCCACTTGTTTGGGGCAGCCATCGAGTACATCTGTGGCCAGTCCCACATCAAACTGAGGGATGCCGCTGACGGTTCCCGCAATCTCCGACCGTTCATCAATCAACACGACCCGCATTGGCCTTGCAAAAGGAGGTTCGCCACTGCCAAGCATTCTTGCCAGGTCACGCAGCAGTGTGGTTTTCCCTGATGCGGGAGGGCCAAATAGGATGGCAGAGCCAATTCGGTTCCCTTTGCTGATGATCGAGGCCAGTGTTTTCGCACTTCCACGAACTTCTTTGGCAAGTCGAATATTCACTGAACTGATGTCCCGAATGGTTTGCACACCGCCATCCTGACCGAGAACGACTTTACCCGCGATCCCCACCCGGTGTCCGCCAGAAAGCGTGACAAATCCGTTTTTTAATTCAGCATCGACGGCGTATAGCGATGACTTGGTCAATGTGGCGAGTACAAAACGGAGATGGTTTGGCTCTACTGTGACCGGCAAAAACAGGCTTGGTCCCACCAGGTGCACCTTACGGCCAATGCGCAACCGTATTTCTGTGATGAGATCGAGTTCGCGATCACGGCAAGACAAAACGCTCCGGCTGACATCGCCCGGCAACAACTGCAGAATTTCTTCAGGGAAAAGGGAAGTTTTTTGCAATCCTATCACCTCGTCCCCCATAGTTAGTCCCATATATATGGGCAATTGGACAGGGATATACCTCTAACTTTCAGGGATTCTACGGATAAACTGGGGATATGCCTCACACGAAGTGGTTCACAGACAGATAGGATATAAGGCAGGGAAATACGAGTCGGAAAAGAGGCTACAATTTTGGGAGACGGTGTGATGTTACTTACCAGATGGATCGTGGTCTTTCTGATCATATTTGTGTTATTGATGATGCTTGTCATTACATTTTTCAACAAAAAAAGGGCGCAAAACAGCTAGCGCCCCAAATGGTTACTGGTTGTTACGCCCTCGAAATGTACAGTCCGCTTCGAGTATCAATTAGAAGCACATCGCCAATATTGATGAAAAAAGGTACCTGCACCGTGTAACCTGTCTCCATGGTGGCAGGCTTGCTTCCACCTGTTGCCGTATCGCCGCGAATGCCAGGTTCGGTTTGCGCCACCGTCAATTCTACCGTGTTCGGCAATTCCACGCCAATGGGTTGACCTTCATACAACACGACCACACAGTTCATGTTTTCCTTGAGGAAATTCAGTTCGTATTCCAGTTGGTCTCTGCCAATATTGGTCTGTTCGAAAGTTTCCGTATCCATAAATGTAAAGTTATCGCCATCGTTGTATAAGTATTGCATCCCGCGATTTTCAATACGGGCTCTCGCCACTTTCTCACCCGCACGAAATGTGGTTTCCTTCACAGCGCCTGTACGGATGTTTTTCAACTTTGTCCGCACAAAAGCTGCACCTTTTCCTGGTTTGACGTGCATGAATTCGACCACGCGCCAAATCTGGCCATCGTATTCAATGGTCACGCCCGTACGAAAATCATTACTTGATATCATCGGTTTTTGCCATCCTCCTATTTATTTAGCTTGATCCGCGACATATGACACTCCTTCTTGTAACACAATCCACGCCCAATGCGCAAGTGTCAGGACTTGTGTTCGGCAAACCTCGCCACAAAAGCGCGCAATGCGCACTCGTAACCAAACGCGCCAAGCCCCGTGATCTGGCCCAGTGCCACAGGCGCAATGACCGAATGATGTCGAAATTCTTCCCGCGCGTGGATATTGGACAAGTGCACTTCAATCACCGGCAGATGCACTGACGCCACCGCATCGCGAATAGCAATACTGTAATGCGTGAATGCACCAGGGTTAATGATGATCCCTTGGTATACATTCATGGCTTGTTGAATCCGGTCAATCAGCACTCCTTCGTGATTGGACTGAAAGGTGTCCACCTCCACCCCCAGTTCGCTCCCCAACTGAATCAGCCGCAGATTGATTTGCTCAAGCGTCAGTGTTCCATAAATTTCAGGTTCCCTTGTCCCGAGCATGTTCAGGTTGGGACCGTGTAGGACTAGAACCTTATGCATCGTCGTCCTCCCTAATCTTTTTTATGACTGCGATGAAGGCAAGTAACGCAACACAGGATTTCTTGCTGCTGTTGTTTCATCAAGCCGATCAATTACCGTGGTGTGCGGCGCCTGTAGCACCACATCCGGAGTTTCCCTTGCTTCTTTTGCAATCTGTTTTAACGCACTTGCAAAATCATCCAGCGTTTCTTTGGTTTCTGTTTCCGTTGGTTCAAGCATCAATGCTTCTTCGACATTAAGCGGGAAATAAATCGTCGGTGGATGGTACCCAAAGTCCAAAATCCGCTTTGCGATGTCCAGCGTCTTGACGCCATTTGCCTTAAACGGCTTGCCGGATAACACAAATTCATGTTTGCAAATTCGACGGAAAGGCACTTCATAGTCATCCGCTAGCAAATGGAGCAAATAATTGGCATTCAGGACGGCATCCTCGCCCACTTTTTTGAGCCCATCAGCCCCCATCGTCCGGATGTAGGCATAAGCGCGGAGCAATACACCAAAGTTCCCATAGAATCCCTTGACTTTGCCGATGCTTTGCGGGCGGTCATGATCGAATTTATAGGCGCCATCCTGTTTTTTCACGATAACTGGCGCAGGCAAAAATGGAATTAATCCACTTTTCACGCCTACCGGTCCCGCACCGGGACCCCCGCCTCCGTGCGGCGTGGAGAACGTCTTGTGTAAATTGAGGTGAACCACGTCAAACCCCATATCACCAGGTCGCGCATAGCCAAGAATCGCGTTCGCATTGGCGCCGTCATAGTAAAGGAGTCCTCCTGCATCGTGCACAATTTTGGCGATTTCTTCAATGTTTTCTTCAAATAAGCCAAGCGTACTAGGGTTGGTGAGCATCAGTGCCGCCGTATCAGTTCCTACTGCTTGGCGCAAAGCATCAAGATCCACGCCTCCCGTCTCATTGGAAGGAATGGTAACGGCGCGAAATCCTGCAAAAGATGCACTGGCAGGGTTGGTGCCATGAGCGGAATCGGGAACCAGCACCTTGGTCCTATTTTCGCCGTTGTGCTCATGGTAGGCGCGAATCAACATGAGCCCCGTCCACTCACCGGCTGCACCTGCAGCAGGTTGCAGGCTCACCGCATCCATCCCCGTGATTTCAGCTAAAGATTCCTGCAGTTCAAACATCATCTGAAGTGCTCCCTGCACCGTCTCTTCCGGTTGCAACGGATGAACTCGGGCAAACCCGGGCATCTTTGCGACTTCTTCGTTACGTTTGGGATTGTACTTCATGGTGCAGGAGCCAAGCGGATAAAATCCTGAGTCAACACCATGGTTGCGCCTCGATAGCCCTGTGTAGTGGCGGATCAGTTCTACTTCATTCACTTCTGGTAACAGAGGTGATTGATTACGAAGCAATTTCCCCGGGATTTCACCTGCGGGATCCACTTCTGGAACGTCAA
>JAJZAS010000190.1 GCA_021799325.1 Bacillota bacterium
TTGCCGTCTTTCATCAGGAGCCAGCCGTGTCCCACTACCTGTTTCGGGAGGGGAAGATCGAGCGCCATCAGAATGATCGGCCAGTAGATAGAGTGGAAGCGCACGATTTCCTTGGACATCAGGTGTACATCCGCAGGCCAGTAATGACGGAAGCGTTCCTCTAGTTCTGGATCTCCTGACAGATAACCAAGCGCGGTGATGTAATTGGTCAGCGCGTCCAGCCATACATAGATCACATGCTCAGGATTTTCTCTGACTGGAATTCCCCAATCAAAGGTCGTACGAGAAACACAAAGATCCTCGAGTCCTGGCAAAAGAAAATTGTTCAGCATTTCATGCTTCCGCGATTCCGGCACCAAAAAGTCAGGATGTTCATTGAAGTATTGGATGAGCCGATCCGCGTATTTTCCCATCTTGAAAAAATAGCTCTGCTCCGTCACCCACTCCACATCGCCTCCGCACTCAGGACACTTGCCGTCCTTCAACTGCCGTTCCGTCCAGAATGATTCATCCGGCGTACAGTACCAGCCTTCATAGTTATCCAAGTAAATATCTCCCTGCTCGAGCAGGCGAGTAAAAATTTTCTGCACCACTTCAATGTGGCGGGATTCGGTGGTGCGGATAAAATCATCATAAGAAATGTCGAGCCGCTCCCAAAGCTTCTTGATGCCATCGACAATTCCGTCAATGTATTCCTGTGGGGTCTTCCCTACCGCTTCTGCCTTGCGTTGCAGCTTTTGTCCATGCTCATCCGTACCGGTCAAAAACCGCACATCGTAGCCTTTAAAACGCTTGTACCGCGCGAGTGTATCGGCCACCGTAGTGGAATAGGCATGACCAATATGTAGCTTATCGTTAGGGTAATAAATGGGCGTCGTAATGTAATAAGTAGGTTTTGTCACGATCGAACCTCCAGCGGCATAAGAAAAAGTCTCGCCACAATGCCAAGACGAGAGCTTTTCCCTGCTTTTCCTTTGTCGCCAATCGTATCAAGAAAGGTAGGCACTGTCAATTTTCCATTCAAACCTTCTGACGACCGGGAAGAAGAGCGCAATGAATGCTAGCAAAAAGGTGATCACGCCATCCACCGAGAGTAGCCAATCTACCGAAACCATATTGGCAAGCGCCCCACCGATCAACATGCCAATCGGACTGATCGCGCTAAATAGCGTCCCCAAAAAGGCGAATACCCTGCCCATCACCTCTTTTGCGATCACTTGCTGAATCAGCGAAAAGAGGGAAGTGTTAGTCAGCCCGATGCCTACTCCCATCAGGAACATCGTAATAAAATCGACCGGGATCATATGTATCTGGGACATGATAGGGAGCATGAGACTTGTCACGAGCATACTGCCGATCATCATATAACCGATTCTCAAGTATTTACTGAGCGGGCCGGAGATCACCGAACCAATCAGCATCCCTACAGCAAAGATGGCATTTATTTCACCGAGGAGCACCTGATTTTTATGTAAAATGACGGTGACAAACTGGACGAGATAGACATCAAACGGTGCAAACAAAAAGTTGATAATCGCGCCAAGAGGAATCAGAATGAGCAACAGATGGATTCCGCGAATGGCGTGCCACCCTTCCCCAAGTTCGGCTTTGATGTGGGTGAATGTAAACGGTTTTTTCTCCTTTGCTGGTTCACTGACATGTATAAAAAACAAGGTGAGTGCCGAAATCAAATAGGTCAGCGCGTTAATGGAAAAGGACACGGTGACTCCTTGCCAGGCGATAAGCGCCGCACTGATGGCAGGCCCAAGGATCTGCGAGAGTGGCATCATTGCCTGGCTGAGTCCATTGGCAGTCGGAAGTTGATCTTTTTCCACCATGTGCGGTAAAAGCGCCGATGCGGCGGGATTGAAGAGCGTGGCAACTGCGTTGGACAAAAAAGTGACGGCGACAATTTCCCACGGTTCAAGGATTTTTAAAAGCGATAGCACGGTAACTATCACAGTGAGCAACAGTCTCGTGGCATCCGAATACATCATGACGCGCCGCTTGCTGGAACGGTCCGCAATCACCCCGGCGATTGGCCCAAACAGAATCACCGGCACCATCCAGGCAAAACCAACCAGCGACATCAGGAACGCATTATTGGTAAGCACTTTCATATCCCATAAAAGTGCGAAGGAATAGACGCTGGCACCGATGGCTGATAGCGTTTGGCTTGAAAACAGCGCCAGAAAGTTGCGATTAGAAAAAAGTCCAGATGGTGGTTTCAAGTCACATCGTTCCTCTCGGTTTGATCGGTTCCAGTATACTTCCGCTACCAATCAAACCGCATGAATCGAGGGACGGAATTTCTCTCCATCTGAAGGCGTAGAACGTTAGCTTTTCTTCTTTAACGGCCTTGGTGCCCTTTTCGGTCTCGGATACAGTGCATGCTGCAATTTGGTTAGCGCCCGCGCTTCGATCCTTGACACGTAAGAGCGGGAAATCCCCATCATTTCTGCAATTTGGTGTTGGGTCCACTCGATCCCGTCCACAAGACCATAGCGCAATTCGATGACCTTCTGTTCTCTGACGTCCAAATACTGTAACATTTGCCGCAGCCGTTCCTCCTCCATCCGCTCACCGACGAGTTTTTCCAGTTCGTCCGTTTCGGAGCCCAGCACATCCCTCAAGGTCAAGTCATTGCCTTCCTTATCCGTGCCAATCGATTCATCCATGGAAACATCCCGGTTCGACTTTTTTCGAGTTCGAAGATGCATGAGCATTTCATTTTCAATGCATCTTGCGGCGTAGGTGGCAAATTTCGTCCCAGCATCCGAACGGAAACTCTTGACCGCCTTAATGAGTCCAATCGTGCCAAGCGAGATCAAATCATCCTCGTCCACACCAGAATCCCTATACTTTTTTGCAATATAAGCCACCAATCTCAAATTGTGTTCGACAAGTTTTTGGTAGGCCTCTTCACTGCCTTCCTTCAATTCTGCAAGGCACGCCTTTTCTTCCGATTCACCCAAGGGTTGTGGAAATACCTGATTCTTGACATATGAAGTGAGCGCAATGGATTCTTGGGCAAAGTAAGCGAAAAGCGCTAACAGAGCAGGCAAACTTCGTCACTCCCATACGCATGATCAAACCATTCTATGCGTGGGAATAGAAAACGTGACGAATTTAAAAAATCTCAATGAATATCACAAGCAGTATTGCGAAACGCTTGAAAAGGTGGTAGACTTTCACTAGTAAATTTGTGGGTATACCTTAATAGAATATGCATGAAAATTGTAGATTGACGATTTTTACAGGTTATATTAAGGCAGACACAAATTTTGTTGGTACTATCGTATGTTTTCTATTTGTTTCAAAATAACCTATCCTTTTAAGGAGGCAATACCTACATGATGAAATCCACTGGCATTGTCCGTAAAGTTGACGAACTCGGGCGGGTCGTCATTCCGATTGAGCTTCGTCGCACACTTGGTATCGGAGAAAAAGACGCCCTCGAAATTTATGTCGACGGTGACAGAATCGTGCTGAAAAAGTACGAACCAGCTTGCATCTTCTGCGGACAAGCGGATCAAATCATTCACTTCAAAGGCAAAAACATTTGCCCGTCCTGCATTGAAGAAATGGGTCACGCTCACTGATCGTCTTGGTCTTTGACGTCTAATAATGCTTGATAGACAACCCGCCGCGGTAAGCTGCGGGTTTTTGCCACTTCTTTTAACGCCTCTTTTTTGTTCATCCCACTTTTTATATAGGTTTCAACCAATTGAGCAATGGCCTCTGCGCTCAGGGACTCCGTTTCTTGAGTAGTGGCATCTGCAAGTTGTGCACCAGCTACCATCAGTACAAATTCCCCACGA
>JAJZAS010000191.1 GCA_021799325.1 Bacillota bacterium
TAAGGATGAGGTCCCACCACAGAACCCACAATGTAATACGCGTCGTTCACGTGTTCCACCCAGTGACGCAGTGCCTCATTGGTGGCATCTTTCAAAGTCCCGGTGCCACTGGTCACTGATTCCACTGTTGCGCCAAGCAGTTCCATGCGGAACACATTTAGCGCTTGCCGACGAATGTCTTCCTCTCCCATGAAAACTGTACATTCAAGCCCAAGAAGTGCTGCTACAGTGGCAGTGGCCACTCCGTGCTGGCCTGCACCCGTTTCTGCGAGCACCCTTTTTTTCCCCGTCCATTTTGCGAGCAATCCTTGACCGATCGTATTGTTGATCTTATGGGCACCTGTATGATTGAGGTCTTCACGTTTCAGGTATATTTTTGCTCCACCATATTGTTCAGTAAGTCGTTTCGCAAAATAAAGCGGTGTGCTTCTTCCAGCGTAGTTGGCTAAAAGATCTTGCAATGCCGTTTGAAATTCTGGCAATGCGCGTACGCGTTCAAAATCATTTTCAAGATGATACAGTGCAGACATCAGTGTTTCTGGCACAAATCTTCCACCAAAATCACCGAAACGTCCCGAATTGTCCGGATTCATGGTTGGCCTCCCTTACACTTAACGCAAAGTCTTTCATTTTTACTTGGTCTTTGATCCCTTCACTTTCTATGCCTGACGACACATCGACGGCAAAGGGGTGGTAACGATCAATCAGTGTTTTTACATTGTTAGGCGTTAAACCACCTGCGACGATCATGGGGACATCACCCATCATTTGTTGATAACGGTTGATGACCTCCCAATGAAAAGTGGTTCCGGTTCCTCCTTTTTTACCCTGATAAGAGGTGTCCAGTAAAATGCCGTCTACCACCTGCAAGTACGAAGAAAGTGCGCTTGCCTCATCTTCGGTACCCGAACCTTCATCGTCTGCTGACACATGCCAGGATTTCCAAATGGTGAAGGAATGATCTTCTTTTAACTGTCGACAAAAGTCTGCAGATTCGTTGCCGGCAAGTTGTAGATGAGAAACCTTCGTCTTTGTCGCCAATTCAATCGTGTCTTCTGCTGATAAATCCATCATCACGAGAACTGGTTCCACCGTTGTTTCGAGCCTCTCCAACAAGCGCTGAAATCCGACGATCTGATCTGCGGTAACGTAGCGTTTACTTTCAGGGACGACGACAAAACCGATATAATCAATCCCTAACTGGATGGCGAGTTGAATGTCCCTTTCGTTTCGTAATCCGCAATATTTAACCTTGGTCATCGTTCAGCTCTTGCTTCTATTCCGTGTTTTAAGGTAGCAATTGCTTCATGGATGTGTTCAAAACCTCGGCGCATCAGCGATTCCCCAACGAGAAGTCCATGGGCTCCTGCCTGTTTGACGCGGATGGCATCCTCATTTGTACTAATGCCACTCTCACTGATGATCATGGCCTCCGGGAATCTCTCCCGAACCAGTGGAACCAATAATTCAGTGGTGGCCAAATCAACTTGGAAGGTGTTCAAATTGCGGTTATTGATTCCGATATACCGGGGTGCTGATAGAGAATTTAGAATGTTCAATTCCTCTTTTTGATGAATTTCAAGCAACACTGACATGTTCAGTGATCTCGCAAGATCATAGAGAATTTGCATGCGGCGTTCATCCAAAATGGCTGCAATCAGCAACACCGCATCTGCGCCAATGGATCTCGCTTCGTACACTTGCCACTCATCAATGATAAAGTCTTTTCGCAATAGTGGCTTGTTTGTCGCCACTCTTACCTCTTGAAAATCCTGAATAGATCCCTTAAAAAAATGTTCATCCGTCAAAACGGAGATTGCATCGGTCCCGCCTGCATCATAATGCAAAGCGACTGTGGCTGGGTCCGCATTGACTTGAATGTCACCTTTAGAAGGAGAAGCTTTTTTCACCTCTGCAATCAACGCCAGCGGATCATGCCCTTTAGGTTTTTTCAAAAAACCAATTGGTGGCGGTTGCGATGACGCATACTCTTTTAATGATTCAAGGGTTGTTGATACTTGCAACCGCTCTACTTCTCGCTTTTTCACATCGAGTATATCTTTCAAAAAATTCAAGCGCCAATCTCCCCTAACAAGTTTCTCGATATTCTCCTCAGCCGTTGGAGTGTCTCCAGGGCAGCACCGGAATCAATCGCCGCTTCTGCGATATGAGCGGCCGATAGGAAAGATTGGGCGAGTCCAGACACGTAGATGGCAGCCGCCGCATTCATAATGACAATGTCTCTCTTAGCGCTTTTTTCTCCATGCAAAATACTTTCGATCATTTTTGCATTTTCCTCAGGTGTCCCACCTAATACTTTTTGAATAGGCGCTGACGATAATCCGAAATCTTCAGGACGGAGGGTGAGGTACTGCACTTGTTGGTTCTTCACTTCAAAGCAATGGGAGCGGTCGGAAATGGACAACTCATCAAGACCATCTTCTGAATGAACGACAAGCGCGTGTTCCATCCCTAGATTGAGAAGCACATTGGCCATTTTTTCTGCAATTTTAAGGTTTGGAGTTCCTAGTACTTGCCGTTTTGGACGTGCAGGATTGGTGAGAGGGCCAAGAATGTTGAACATGGTTCGAAATCCAAGCGCCTTACGAACAGGAGCCACCTGCTTCATCGCCGGGTGGAATGTTTGCGCAAACAAAAACGAGATTCCCGTCTGCCTGAGGCATGCTTCCGCCTGTTCTGGCCCAAGCTCAATGGCAACGCCAAGCGCCTGCAATACGTCTGCACTACCTGATTTGCTGGAAGCGGCGCGATTGCCGTGTTTGGCAACGGGCACACCTGCTGCCGCCGCCACAATCGCCGAGGTGGTGGAAATGTTAAATGTGCCCGCATTATCTCCACCGGTGCCACAGGTATCGACAAGCGATTCTTGATTGGCATTGACGAGAAGCGCATGATCCCGCATCGCTTTTGCGCTGCCGGTCAATTCTATTATGGTCTCGCCTTTGCTTCGTAAAAGTGTCAAATAGGCTGAAATTTCAACAGGAGATGCGCTACCTTCCATCATTTGATGCATGGCTTGTGCCGCTTCATTTTCGGATAAATCCAGTCCGTTTGAGAGTTTGATCAGTAAATCTTTCACAGGGGGAGCCTCCTTATTCTTAAGATAAAACAAAAAGAACTAAGGTTCTCCTTAGTCCCCGTGAACGTAGCATTTGTGATTGTTGTAAAGCACAAACCCGATCATACAGATGCATGATCATGCCACTTTACTTGTCTTGGCTCTGCTCCGCTCACGCTCAACTAAGGTGTTGCCACTCTACTCAACTCATCTTCTGGCACGACTTCTTCTATCACCATTAACGGTATTTTAACCGGGATTTGCTGATTAATCAAGACATTAGGGCTCTTTTCACGATATCCTCTGGGACGTCTCTCATCATTTTCACTTCACCGACCACACTTGGCATGACAAATGCTAAACTTCGCAGTTCCGCTTTTTTGTCCCTGCGCATTTGATCCACCAGTGCTTCTTGTTCTTCCGAAGTTTTCAGCGCATCTGGAAGTGAGGTGGGCAAGTGACAACGGGTTAACAATTGGCCTAGCCGCTCCTTGATGCCTGGTTCTGACAAGCCAAGCAGGTGGGAGATTTCTGTCTCCACCATCATTCCAATGGCCACTGCTTCCCCATGCGTATACGTGCCGTATTCCATCGCTTCAATTGCGTGTCCAACCGTGTGCCCAAAATTAAGGATGGCGCGAAGACCTGTTTCTTTCTCGTCCTGACTGACCACATTCGCTTTTACCTGGCATGACATGTAGAGCAAATTGGTCATCGGTTTATGCAGCCCGCCA
>JAJZAS010000192.1 GCA_021799325.1 Bacillota bacterium
ACTAAGCGAGTGTATTTATCGCGCAAGCTTTCATCAAGTCCCGCTTCCATATCGTCAATGATCGCTTCTGGATCTTCCGTTCGCGGATTATCGGAGGTGAGTACGGTAAAATCACTATAGGACGTGGCAATTTTGGCCATTAAGGGCCTCTTCTTTCGATCTCGGTCCCCACCACAGCCCACTACGGTGATGATTTTGCCCTCACAAAATTCATTTATGGTAGCAAGTGCGTTTTCTAGGCTATCTGGCGTGTGGGAATAATCAACGATCACAGAAAAATCCTGTCCTGCATTGACACGTTCAAAGCGTCCTGGCACCCCTTGCACTTCTTCGAGTGCCGCGACTGTCTCCTCAAACCCAATGCCAAGTGCGAGGGACGCCGCTGTCGCCGCGAGCGCATTATAAACGCTGAATCTTCCCGTCATTTGCAGTTTGATGTCCGCGACGCCTGCAAAACTTTTCAGATGAAAAGAAGCACCATCTGCTTTCACCTGCACCGCTGTCGCCTGCACATCAGCAGGCTTTTGAATACCGTAAGTAATCACCTGTTGCACAGTATCGGAAGCGTAGCGATGACTCCACTCATCATCGGCATTCAACACCGCCACCTGAAGTCCACCATCCGCTTGCGGCATGAAAGCATTGCCTAGTCTACTGAAAAACTTGCCTTTCGCATTTCCATAAGCCTCCATCGTTGGATGAAAATCCAGGTGGTCCTGTGTCAAATTGGTGAATACCGCCACCCGAAAGGGAATTCCGGCCACTCGGTGTAATTCAAGCGCATGGGATGACACTTCCATCACCACATACTTTGCACCAAGGTCATTCATTTCCCTGATGACTTTGACAAGCTCCACACTCTCCGGTGTAGTCATAACGGAAGATCGCAGTTCCCCCTTGCTCGTGCGCTGGGCAATGGTTCCGATCAAACCAGTCTCTTTACCTGCTTTTTGCAAAATGTGCTCAATCAGCATGGTGGTCGTCGTTTTGCCATTGGTTCCCGTCACACCGACCATCGAGAGAGAAGAAGCGGGAAACCCTAAAATGGTATGCGCCACATAAGGGGCGATCCGTCGCGTGGATGGAACCACCACCTGCGGAATATCCCACTCTCGTTTTTTCTCGACAAGAGCGGCCACTGCTCCTCTTGCCATGGCCTGTTCGATATAATCATGGCCATCGACGTGCTCGCCGCGAAATGCGACAAACAAATCGCCTGCCTGCACTTGACGGGAATCACTGCTGACACCTGTCACTTCAATCGCTGTATCACCGTACACTTTTTTTAAAACAATAGATCGCACGATTTCATGAAGTTGCATGATACGCCTCCCATCCAGGTAAAAACGTTTGATCACCTGGCAATGTTTTTAATCTAGGCAAACGGGAGGTACCTGTCAACTCTTTGCTAAGGGAGAGTTGCCAAGGTACAATCTCACCACACCACCCTGCGGAATCTTCACTCCCGCCTTAGGTGCTTGCGCGACCACGTAATTTCCTGCCCCCACCACCTGAATCCGTAAAATCGTACCACTTTCCAGCAGCGTTCGTTTGGCATCATTTAAGGAACGGTTATCCAGACTCGGCACCGTGGTCATTGCAGGATCAATCCCATAGCGGTACTTTTTGGATAATCCCGTCACAGTTGGCTGAACCCCAAGGTAAGCCAGACTGTCTGCTAGCACATTTCCTACGACAGGTGCTGCGATCGTTCCGCCAAACACGGGTCCATTGGGCCGGGGATAATCAATTGCCACGTAGGCGACAAGGCGCGGATCGTTGGCTGGCGCCATGCCAATAAAGGACACAATGTAGTGAGTCCCCGAATAACGACCATTAACCACCACTTGGGCTGTACCGGTCTTACCGGCGATGCGGTACCCATCACGAAAGGCGTTGGCCCCAGTCCCTTGGGCAACGACACTTTCCAGCGCAGACCTCACTTGCGCCGCAATTTGCGGGGATATCACCCGGCGCACCACCTGCGTAGGGTACGTTTTTGCTACTGTTTTTGTCTCCGGATTGATGAGATCCTTCACGATTTCGGGTTTTAACAAAAGCCCGCCATTGGCGATCGCGCTCATTGCCATCACCTGTTGAATCGGGGTCACTGAAACACCTTGGCCAAACGATGTCGTAGCGAGCTCCAGCGGTCCCACTCGCTTTAGCGGGAAAAGTATCCCCTTGCTCTCACCAGGCAAATCGATCCCGGTTTTTGCGCCAAATCCGAATTTTTTGATGTAGCTGAAAAGCTGTTCTTTGCCAAGGCGTTCCCCCAATTGGACAAAACCCGGATTGCATGAATTTTCCACCACATTCAAATACGATTGGGATCCGTGACCTCCGGCTTTCCAACAGCGAATGCGATGACCTGCGACCTCATAATAACCTGGATCATAGAAGCGGTCCGCAAGAGAGACTTTTTTCTGTTCAAGCGCAGCGGCGAGCGTCACAATCTTAAATGTTGAACCAGGTTCAAACGTCTGCCAAATGGCCAAATTGCGATTGTATACCTGTGGCTGCACCGTTTGCCAACTGGCAGGATTGTAATTCGGATAATTGGCCATTGCCAGCACTTGGCCTGTTTTTGGATTGGCAACAATCAAGGTCACATGATCCGGTTTGTACTGGGCAACCACATTTTGGATCTCCCGTTCGGCAAACTGTTGAATTTGCCTATCGATGGTCAGTTCGACATCCTCGCCAGGAGTTGGCGGAATGTATTCATCGTTGGTACCTGGAATCTCCTGTCCGCGTGCGTTTGCCACAAACTGAATGTAGCCTTTTTTGCCACTCAGCACCTGGTTCATGGTGAGTTCAATCCCGGTTAGACCCTGACCTTCACCACCCGTTACTCCCAGCACCTGAGCCGCCAAATTCCCGTATGGATACGTTCGGCGTCCTTCCTCTGTCAAATAGATGCCGGGGAGTTTAAGCGCACGAATAGCCTTCGTTTTTGCCTCGTCAAGCCTTCTGCCGCGCGGACGAATCTCTACCATTGCCGCTTTTTTGATGAGCAATTTTTCAATCCCTGGCACAGTCCCCCCAATGATTTTTTGAAGTTCCTGCGCCGTTTGTTGAGGATGCTTGATTTGTATCGGGACCGCGATGACCGAGGCAGCACTGGCTGTATAGACCAGTGTCTGTCCTTGCGAATCTAGTATCGCGCCACGAACAGCCGGAACCGGAATATTTCGCCGAATCAAGTCAGCGGTCTTCGCCATAAAAAAATGAGCCGCCAAGACCTGGATGTGAACCAAGCGACCCACGAGTAACCCAAAAACGCACAAAAAAGCGATAAATACCAGCATAATCCGGGTATGCACTTTGGTTGGCGTGATTCTCATCATCAATCCCTGCTTTGTGATAGATTGTCCCAATCAATCTATGCAGGGAGGGATAAATATAGAATATCTTTCACCTAATGGGGAGCGAACTGGACTTGAATCACCGTGCCAAGCGGCACAGAGGTACCGCTTTTTACTCTTTGCTTGATGGCATACCCACTTCCCTCAGGTGATACCTGAAGTCCCAAAACCGCACAGGCATTAATCGCATCTGCCATGGAGAGCCCCTGCAAATCAGGCACTTTCACTGTTCCTGCAGTGGTAACTTGTGACACGCTGGCTAATGTCGCATTGCTGCCAATTGCCAGTTGCGTACCTTCGTTTGGCCACTCTTTGACCACATTGCCCTGAGGCCCCATGAGCACTGGATGAAGGCCCGTCCGCTCAAGAATTTTTTGCGCTTCTTTCATTGGCATTCCCATCACTTTTGGCATCGAAACATATT
>JAJZAS010000193.1:0-2437 GCA_021799325.1 Bacillota bacterium
TTTGTTGTTTCTTAGTTTCTTGGATGTAGTATACTATGTACGGCATTTTCGCAATTTGCTTTCATATTGCAAGGAGGATCAATGATGTTGCCAATTGATGAAAAGGTGTACGATATCACTGTGGTTGGTGGCGGCCCCACAGGGCTTTTTACTGCTTTTTATGCAGGTATGCGCGATGCCAGCGCAAAAATTATTGACAGTTTGCCACAACTAGGCGGTCAGCTGGCTGAACTCTATCCGGAGAAATTCATTTACGATGTGGCTGGATTTCCCAAAGTTCGCGCGATGGATTTGGTGGATCGGTTGATTGAACAAACCAGTCAGTTCCATCCTTCGGTATGCCTGAACGAAAAAGTGCTTCATTTGAACAAACGTGAAGATGGTGTGTTTGAACTGGTCACCGACAGAAAAATCCACTTGTCCAGATCTGTCATCATCACAGCCGGCATTGGCGCCTTCACTCCTAAAATGTTACCTGCAATAAATGCTGAAAAATTCGAAGGTAAAGGTATTTATTATTATATAGATGATCTCAAGCGATTTAAGGGCAAAAAAGTGATCGTGGTTGGCGGAGGCGACAGCGCCGTAGATTTTGCACTGATGCTGGATGGAGTGGCAGAAAGGGTAATGCTCGTCCATCGCCGTGATCAATTCAGGGCACATGAAGAAAATGTAAAGACACTGTTTGTGTCAGGCGTAGAAGTCAAGACGTTCTATGAGATTAAAGAAATTTTTGGTGACGATTTTGTGAAAAGCGTCACGTTAGTTGAAAATCGTACCAAACAGACCGAGGAAGTAGAAGTGGATGCCATTATTAGCAGCCTTGGTTTCAGCGCATCCCTCGGTCCTATTCTCGATTGGGGACTCGAAATCGAAGATAGTGGCATTGTCGTTGACTCAAAAATGAGAACCAACGTTCCAGGAATTTTCGCAGCTGGCGACATCTGTGTGTATCCTGGCAAAATCAAGTTGATCGCGACTGGTTTTGGCGAAGCACCAACTGCTGTCAACAATGCGAAAATTTATCTGGATCCGGAGTCAAAATTGCATCCCGGTCACAGCAGTAGTAGAAAAGCGTAAACCAGGGGTGAACAGCGTGGCTCATCTTATCGACGGGAAAAAATGGTCATCAGTCAGTCGTGCAGAAACGGCTGTTGAAGTCAGGCGATTGTTGGAAATAGGCGTGAAGCCTAAACTGGTTGTGGTGTTAGTGGGAGATAACCCTGCATCACTCGTCTATGTTCGCGGAAAGGAAAAAGCAGCGGCAGAGGTGGGGATCGATTCGCGAATTGATCGTTTGCCTGCTACGACCTCTGCACAAGAACTTCTGGCGCATATAGAACAACTGAATCAAGACGATTCCGTTCATGGAATACTTGTCCAATTGCCACTTCCGGATCATATTGACGAACAGACTGTGATTGCCACTATTTCACCGGAGAAAGATGTGGATGGATTTCATGCACGCAACGTAGGGGCTTTGGCGATTGGTCTTCCGGGATTTGTACCCTGCACACCACTTGGCGTCATGAAGTTATTGGAATATGAAAATATTGATATGACGGGCAAGCATGCCGTGGTCATTGGGAGATCAAATATTGTGGGTAAACCACTCTCCCAATTGTTGCTGAAGGCAAATGCCACGGTTACTGTTTGTCATTCGCGCACCAAAGACATGGCTTCCATCACTCGGCAAGCGGACCTGCTTGCCGTAGCGATTGGTAAGCCGGAATTTGTAACAGGGGATATGGTCAAACCAGGGGCTGTGGTGATTGATGTGGGAATCAACCGCATCGAAGGAAAACTGGTTGGCGATGTGGATTATGCATCAGTAGAACCAGTGGTAAGCGCGATTACCCCAGTGCCAAAAGGCGTAGGACCAATGACGATTGCCATGCTCCTTCATAATACCGTTTTGGCTGCTGCTGGATTTGAAGCACTTCGTTCGTAAAAAGGTGGGAATCGCTTGCCGTCAGGAGTTTTAACGGTTTCTGCGTTAACTGCAAAAATCAAGAATGCCATACAAAGCAATGCGGATTTTCAGGGCATCGCAGTTCAAGGGGAAATTTCGAACTTCAGCCAACCCGCAAGCGGGCACCTTTACTTTACATTAAAAGATGACAAAGCGCGTTTACGTGTCGTGATGTTTGCGGGCAAATCGCGCTTTTTGCGTTTTCAAATGAAGGATGGCATGCGTGTCATCGTGCAGGGCTCTCTGGATGTGTTTGAGCGTTCTGGGGATTATCAAATGTACGCAGAATCGGTTCAACCCGATGGAGTTGGGGCCCTTTATCTGGCGTTTGAACAATTAAAAGAGAAGTTGGATCAAGAAGGACTTTTTCGCTTGGATCGAAAACGTTCGCTTCCAGCTTTCCCAAACCGCATTGCACTGGTCACGTCTGCCACAGGTGCTGCGGTCAGGGACATGATCACCACG
>JAJZAS010000193.1:2447-3788 GCA_021799325.1 Bacillota bacterium
TCCGATCTGAGGAACTTTTTGCTTATAACACGGAAGTAGTGGCCCGCGCCATCGCTGCCTCCACTGTACCGGTCATCTCAGCGATCGGTCATGAAACCGACACTTCCATTGCCGATTTTGTTGCTGATATTAGGGCTGCAACGCCAACAGCGGCTGCGGAACTAGTCGCTCCCAATTTGCCCGATGTTCTCTTGCATGTGACGCATTTGACAAAGCGCATGCAAGGCTCGCTAGATGCACTGGTCAAGTACAAACGGGAACGCTTAAATCGTATCCTTGAACATCGAGATTTGAAAGACCCTATGCACAAAATTTCCCAGCTTGCAGAAGAGGTCGATGCACTTGAAAAGCAACTGAAGGATCTCTTATATCGGAAAGTACAAGGCGATCTTCGTCATTTCAATCAATTGGAATTGCGACTCGCGAAAGTGCCTTTAGGCAAACGCATCGCGATGGAATCGTCCAAAACCGCTTTATTGCAAAATCAACTGGAAAAATCGATGACAAACTATTTATTATTAAAAGAAAAAAGCTGGGAACGACAGGTGGACAAGTTGTCACTTTTAAATCCTCTTGCCGTCATGAAACGGGGATACGCAGTGGTGTTTGAACGAGATGCGCCTTCAGTCGTATCATCGATCAATCAAATTCAACCAGGCGATATTGTTAATGTGGAACTTTCCGATGGATGGCTTGATTGTCAAGTTTGGGGGGTGCATGAGCATCGTGAACGAGAATGAAGAAGTGAAAGTGGAAGAGTTACCGTTTGAAAAAGCGCTGGAGCAACTAGAAGAGGTAGTTCAGTCACTTGAAAATGGCGACTTGTCGCTAGATCAGGCGATTGACCAATATCGAGTCGGCATGCAGTTGGCAAAAGTGTGCCGGGAAAAATTGACGGCGGCTGAACAGAAAGTGGAAAAAGTGTTGGCCGACGAAAAGGCGACAGAATTTGAAGCTTTTGAAGTAGAGGACGTGTGAAATGCTGGATCAATTCTTGGCAGACACCTCGCAGCTTGTTGAATCAGCGATGGATAGATGGTTGTCACAGGAACAGAACGCTTACCTCACTCCACTTTTTGAGTCAATGCGCTACAGTGTCTTTTCTGGCGGTAAGCGATTACGCCCTGCACTGATCTTGATGGTGGGAGAGTCACTTGGCCTTTCTAAAGAATCTATGTTGCCGGCTGCTTGCGCAATGGAAATGATCCATACATATTCTTTGATTCATGATGATTTACCTGCCATGGATAACGACGACCTGAGGCGGGGCAAGCCGACCAATCATAAGGTGTTTGGTGAGGCCACCGCCATTTTGGCGGGAGATGCCTTATTGACCATGGC
>JAJZAS010000194.1 GCA_021799325.1 Bacillota bacterium
GGATTTGATCCCCATGTGTCATCCGCTTCCCGTTACCAGTGTATCGGTCAATTTTGATTTCCCAGCAGAAAATCGGTTGCAACTCGAAGTGGTGGTGCAAACCGATGCCAAAACGGGTGTAGAAATGGAAGCGTTGACTGGAGCTTCCGTGGGGGCGCTGACCGTCTATGATATGTGTAAAGCAATCGATCGGGGAATGACCGTTAATTTTATCGGATTAATGGAAAAAAATGGAGGTAAGAGCGGCTCTTATGTCCGCAAAGATACAGGGTGAGTAATAATCGTAGGGAGGCTTAAACGTGGGCACTGAAGAAGCCAACAAGTGGCATGTGGCCATCGTGACCGTCAGTGATCGGTCCTATGTCGGATTGAGAGAGGACACCTCAGGACCAGCACTGGCTGATTTTATTATCGAACAAGGGCACATGGTCGCTGTTCGCACGGTGGTGCCGGATGAGGAAGAGGATATTGCAGCGATTTTGCTTGAACTGGTGGAGCAGGACGTTCCCTTGATTCTGACAACGGGTGGAACAGGACTGGCACCAAGGGATGTGACGCCGGAAGCCACGCGCAAGGTGATTGAGAAAGAAATCCCGGGCCTCGGTGAAGAAATGAGACGAAACGGTCTCGCTCATACCAGATACTCTCTCTTATCTCGCTCTCTTGCGGGTATTCGGGGCGGGTCGGTGATTATCAATTTGCCAGGAAGCCCGAAAGGGGCTTTGGAATCCCTTGAAAGCATCTGGGATGTGTTGCCTCATGCATTGCGGTTATTGCGGCAAGAGGAAGTGTCCCACTCGGACTAATCTTGTTTTTTTGGTGGGGAATTGCGAAAGAGATCCGGACGTTTGACGCGGCCATTTTTCTTGTCGCGGTAGTAGATGAATCCACCAAGATACGAAGTGGCAAGGACGGCAATCACGATGCCAAGCCCTATGGCCCACCATGCTCCTGCGAAAATACCGTAACGGATCAGGCTGATACCGCCGCCAGCAATTAATAGGATGATAAAAAGAACAAGCCAAGAGGCGATGGTTTTCACGAATGCCACCCTTTCTCTCGTGATCAGTAAAGATAACCACACTTTACTATAACGTGAACAATATGTTTGGACAAATTTTTTTGATGAACGGGGAGGATTGATGATGCTGCGCATGCTTATCGTTGGCGCAGGACGCGGCGGTCTGCTCATTGCACAAGCTCTAGGTCGCCAAAAAGAAGTACAGGTGGTGGGGATGGTGGATATTAATCCGGACGCGCCTGGACTCGAGTATGCGAGAAGCCATCAGATACCGACGAACCATGATTACCTCCCATTTTTGGCTCAGCCGTTAGACTTTATCATAGAGAGCACAGGCAAAAAAGAGGTGTTTCTGGACCTCGCCATGAAAAAGGCGCCAGATGTCTCGTTGATTGCCGGTGACGTGGCGAAAGTCGTGTTAAACCTGATCTTACAGCAAGGACGATTGGCTGGTGAATTGAGGCGCTCCCGTCAGGGACTCGAAATGCTCTTGAATGCTGCGTATGATGGCATCGTTGCCGTTGATCGTCACGGCCGGATTACCCTTTTTAATGCTGCGGCTGAGCGAATGACGGGATCCGATGCAAAAAGTGCGATTGGCAAACCTGTGCAAGAGGTCATTCCAGGAACCCGACTGCATCTGGTACTCGAAACTGGCCAACCTGAACTTCATCAGGTGCAATCCTTAGGAAACATTGAGATCATTGCCAATCGGGTGCCGGTTCTGGATAAAGACCATCGTCCTATCGCAGCGATCTCCGTTTTTCGGGACGTCACCGAAGTGAGAGAATTAAATAGCGAGGTGGCTAAATTAAAAGAAACCCAAACGCTCCTTGAAGCGGTCATCAGTTCGACGCAAGACGCGATTTCTGTCGTGGACGCGCACGGGCGAGGAATGATGATCAATCCCGCCTACACCAGGCTGACTGGATTATCGGAAAAAGAAGTGCTTGGTTTTCCTGCAGAGGTCGACATCGCGGAAGGCGAGAGCATGCACATGTTGGTACTGGAAACCAGGAAAGCCGTCCGCAATGCCAAAATGAAGGTGGGCTCGAAAAAGCGGGAGGTTATCGTCAACGTGGCCCCCATTCTGGTGGGGGATGAATTAAAAGGAAGCGTGGCTGTCATTCACGATGAATCAGAACTGATGGCACTAGCTCAGGAATTGGAATCCGCACAAAAACGCTTGCGGAAGCTGGAAGCCAAGTACACTTTTGAGGACATCATCGGTCAGAGTTCGGCCATGATCGCAGCGCTCGAAACGGCAAAACAGGCAGCAGCGACGAACGCGACCGTATTGCTTCGGGGCGAATCCGGTTCTGGAAAGGAACTGTTTGCGCACGCCATACATAATGCGAGTGAACGGTGTTACAACCAGTTTATCCGCGTCAATTGCGCGGCTATCAGTGACTCGTTACTGGAGAGTGAACTATTCGGATACGAAGAGGGCGCTTTTACAGGAGCTCGCAAAGGCGGCAAAAAGGGATTGTTTGAAGAAGCGATGCACGGAACTATTTTTTTGGATGAAATAGCGGAGCTTTCACCGGGAACACAAGCCAAATTGTTGCGTGTGTTACAGGAAAAAGAAATTGTACGCGTAGGGGGAACTCAGTCTATCAGTGTCGATGTACGGGTGATTGCGGCCACCCATGTCAATTTGGAATGGGCGATTAACGAAAGGAAATTTCGTGAAGACTTGTATTATCGCTTGAATATGTTGCCAATAGTCATCCCTCCACTTCGGTATCGACGGGAGGACATTGAACCTCTTGTCCACATGTTTATTGAAAAATACAACCATGATTATCGGCGTAATGTCCTCGGCGTCACCGTGGCGGCGATGCATCGCTTACATGATTACCACTGGCCAGGGAACGTGCGCGAACTCGAGAACGTCATTGGGCGCGCCATGATCAAACTCAATTATCTGGATTCCATGATCGATACCCAGCACATCGAAGTGTACGGTGAAAATCTGACCATCAATGTGATGCCTGCAAGGACAGCGATATCAGGTAAAAAATTGACCGAAGTGATTAGTGACGCAGAAAAAGCGGCCATTTTGCAAGCGTTGGAAGAATGCCACGGCAACCGCACGGAAGCCGCACAGCAATTGGGGGTGTCATTACGATCCTTTTATTACAAGATGAGCAGGTTGGGCATCTCTTGAACCATCCGTGCGCAAAAGCATGCATGCAATTAATTGCACCAACGTGCAATTAATTGCACATAAAATCAGAAGATGAATGCGCTTTCTTAGTCAGGGCGCAGATTTTGTTTTGGCATGAAAATTGCATAAGAATTGACGAGAATTGAAGACACCTAAGGAGGATACTTTAATGGAACTGTTCGAAAAATTAACACAATATGACTATGAGCAATTGGTTTTTTGTCAGGATAAATCTGCAGGACTAAAGGCAATCATTGCCATTCACGACACGACACTTGGCCCGGCGCTTGGCGGATGCAGAATGTGGACCTATGCTAACGAAGAAGAAGCGATTACCGATGCTCTACGCCTGGCAAGAGGAATGACCTATAAAGCGGCGGCGGCAGGTTTGAATTTAGGCGGCGGAAAGACAGTGGTGATCGGCAATCCGCGCGCTGACAAAAGTGAGGCTCTATTCAGGGCTCTGGGAAGATTTATTGAAGGATTGCATGGCCGTTATATTACAGCAGAAGACGTTGGCACTACCGTTTCTGACATGGACCTGATTCATCAGGAAACAAGG
>JAJZAS010000195.1 GCA_021799325.1 Bacillota bacterium
ATATGAAGGACCGCGTCATGGAAGAGTTGAAGCACACCTTTAGGCCGGAATTTTTGAATCGCGTGGACGACCTGATTGTGTTCCATGAGTTGTCTGAAGGGGAAATTGAGAAGATTGTGACGCTGCTTGCGAACGATCTCGCCAAACGCCTGAACGAATACGGCCTAACGTTTGAACTGACAGCAGAAGCAAAAGCGTATTTAGCAAAAGAAGGTTACGATCCGCAATACGGTGCAAGGCCGTTAAAACGCGCGATGCAACGGCACATTGAGGATAAATTATCTGAGTCGCTATTAAGTGGCACGGTCAGTAAGGGCGACATGGTCAAGATTGACATCGATCCTGAAGGTGGGCTTAAGGTGGATCGACTTGGCCAGGCTGCAGTGAATTCGTAACAGAATTTTATGAATGACAAAGGAGAGGCGGTCATACATAAAGGTGTGATCGTTTCTCCTTTTGTTTGTGGTGATTTTTTTGCCACTCAGGTATAGTGGACTCGTATGAAAAAGGGAAAAATCAACTATGCATGTACGGAATGCGGCGCCGAAAGCGTAAAGTGGATGGGCCGCTGCCCTGCGTGTGGCGCGTGGGGCACGATGGTGGAGCAAATGATCGCGCCAGCCTCGTCCTCCACAGCCACAGGTTGGGCGCAGGATGGACAAAAGAATCAGCCGCAAGCGGTCCCGGATATCGAGATGACGGAGGTCGAGCGCTTTAGTAGTGGCAGTCAGGAACTGGACCGTGTACTGGGAGGCGGCATTATCCCGGGGGCGCTTTTCCTAGTTGGCGGTGATCCAGGCATCGGCAAGTCGACGCTGCTGCTTCAAACGGCACACAAGGTGGCCGAAGCAGGCAGGCGCGTGCTTTATGTGACAGGGGAAGAGTCGCCGCAACAGGTGAAGATGCGCGCGGCGAGGATTGGGACGCTGAGCGACCGTCTTTTTGTGCTATCAGAAACAGACCTTGGCCAACTTGAGCACCACGTGAAGGCGGTCAAACCCGGCTTTTTGGTGATCGATTCGATTCAGACGATGTTTCGTCCGGAACTCGCATCTGCACCAGGCAGTCCGCAGCAAGTGCGGGAGTGCACACTGCTCTTGTTGCGTCTGGCCAAAAGCGAACAAATCGCCACCTGTATTGTGGGGCACGTCACGAAAGACGGGAGCCTTGCCGGGCCTCGGCTGCTCGAGCATATGGTGGATGCGGTGCTGTATTTCGAGGGTGATCGCCACCATCGGTATCGCGTGTTGCGGACGGTGAAAAACCGCTTTGGCTCGACGAGTGAACTCGGCGTTTTTGACATGCAGGGCATGGGGCTTGTCGATGTGCTGAGCCCGTCGGAACTTTTTTTGTCGGAGCGATCAAGTGGGGCTTCCGGTTCTATCGTCGTGGCCAGCATGGAAGGGTCGCGTCCGGTGCTTGCTGAGGTGCAGGCACTTGTCACGCCAACGGCGTATGGCAATCCAAGGCGGACTGCGTCTGGGATCGATTATCAGCGGGTGACGCTGCTAATGGCGGTACTCGAGAAGCGGATCGGGCTGTATCTGCAAAACCATGATGCGTACGTCAATGTGGCAGGTGGGATCCGCATCGAGGAGCCGGCGATTGATCTCGGGCTGGCGCTTAGCATTGCGTCGAGCTTTCGCGATGTACCGATCCCCATGGGAATCGTGGCGGTGGGAGAAGTCGGCCTGACGGGCGAGGTTCGCGCGGTGACGCGTCTTGATCAGCGCATCCAGGAAGCGAAGAAGCTGGGATTTACTAAAATGGTCGCACCACTTGGCAATGTGGAGAGAATGAAGGACGGTGTTTCGGGCATTGAACTTTTAGGGGTCAGGACACTGGAAGAAGCGATTCGCTTGGTGGTAGGGGGAAAATAAGTCGTGCGCGAGGTAGATGAAGCAAAGCGCGAAACGATGATGATGAAAATGTTGCGCATGGTCGCACCAGGTACGCCGATCCGTGAAGGGGTCGACAATGTGCTGCGGGCGAAGACGGGTGGCCTGATTGTCATTGGGTATGACGATGAACTGGCACCGATTGTCGATGGTGGGTTTTCCATCGATTGCGACTTTACGCCTGCCGGGTTATATGAGCTTGCGAAAATGGACGGAGCCATTATTTTAAGTGAGGACGCAAAAAGGATCCTTTTTGCCAATACGCAACTCAATCCTGATCCTGTAATTCCCACTAGCGAGACAGGGACCAGGCATCGCACGGCGGAGCGGGTGGCGATTCAGACGGGACGACTCGTCGTGTGCGTGTCGCAGCGGCGCAACGTGATCACGATTTATCAAGGGGACATCCGTTATTCATTAAAAGAGATCAGCGTGATCATCACCAAAGCAAACCAGGCAATTCAGACGCTCGAGCGGTACAAATCCGTTCTCGATGCAGCGCTCTCGAGTCTGTCAGCGCTTGAGATGGAAGAAATGGTGTCCTTGCAGGACGTGACCAACGTGCTCCAGCGCTTTGAGATGGTGATGCGCATCAAGGCTGAAATTAAGCGCTACATCACGGAACTGGGGTCAGAAGGTCGCCTCATTGCCATGCAACTCGATGAACTCGTGGCGCGCGTGGATGAGGAAGCGTATCTGCTGGTGAAGGACTATTCGGCAGACGGCAATGACCTGACGCCACACCAAATCATTTCGGCGCTCCATGGGTTGAATTCCGATGATCTATTAAATACAGCAGTGATCGCGCGGATACTAGGGTATTCTAGCAGCGGTAATATGGCGGAAACCGGCGCTTCTTCAAGAGGGTATCGTATTTTGCATAAAATTCCGAGGTTGCCCCAACCCATCATTGAGAATTTGACAGGGGAATTCAGCACGTTGAGTAAAATTGTCGCGGCGTCTGTCGAAGAGTTGGACGATGTCGAAGGCATCGGGGCAATTCGCGCAAGGGCGATTAAAGACGGACTGCGTCGCATGCAAGAGCAGGTGTTTTTAGAGCGCAACCTGTAGATCATCCAATCTTGCAAGACCGGGAGGAAACTATGCGAAAAATCTGGGCCAATTTACTGACTGCCGGCAATTTGTTGGTGGGTGTGGTGGCACTATTTTTAGCTGTGCAAGGAAATTTTCAGCTTGCTGCGTTATTAGTAATTATAGGCATGGTGGTAGATGGACTCGACGGTACGGTCGCGCGAGTGCTTGGCACCCAAAGTGATTTTGGCCGCGAACTGGATTCGCTCTCGGATCTAGTCATATTTGGCGTGACACCGGCGCTGATCCTGTATGTTTCGGATTTGCGCCAAATGGGCTTTTTGGGAATGGCCATTGCGGCGGTATTTCCACTCGCCGGAGCATTGCGTCTTGCGAGGTTTAACACGCAGGTGGGGCATACGAATTATTTTATTGGACTACCCACCACGGCTGCAGGCGGAATCCTTGCCGCATTTACGCTTTACCACGGCTTGTTGCCTAGTATGGTGACGCCAATACTGACGATCGTGCTCAGTTATTTGATGATCAGTAAGGCGCGGTATCCTAATTTTAAGAAATTGGGAATTCCAAAGGCCACGTTTGTCATCATTCCGGTGCTTGCGTTCAGCGTGATTCCCTTTTTTATCATGGATAAACAGGCGGTGGCAGAAGGAATATTCCTCCTACTTGCCATCTACGGAACGTACGGGTTTTTACACGATGCGAAAGCCGCCTGGCGCAGGGTGGATAAGGCACGACGAGTCATGTCCAAGCAAGATTGAAGAAACAATTAAGAATGGAAATTAAAA
>JAJZAS010000196.1 GCA_021799325.1 Bacillota bacterium
GTACCCCAATTCTACTTATTTCGTGCAGGCCGTTCGCGCTGCCAGGCGCTATGAAAGAAGCCTGGATGAACTCATCATTTTTGCGGGGGCTTGTCAGTCGCATTTCGAGGCGTTGCTAGAGGCGGGGGCGAATTTTGCCAGTTCGCCAGATCGAATTTTGATCCATGCGCTCGATCCGGTACTTGTCGCTGAGAAAATAGCATTCACGCCCATTCAGGAAACGATTGATATCTATGAGGTGGTGCAATCGACCATCACTGGCGTCGAGGGGCTAGGGGGGATTGAGTCAAGGGGGAAGTACAGAATCGGGTTGCCGCGTTCCAGGTATTGATGCCTGTTTTGTATGAAAATATGAAAAACTTCATTACTATATTGACAAGATTCAAGCTGCATTGATATAATAACTAATTTCTTGACACAATTTAAGGCTTGTGTTATACTTCACCTATGAAAAGAGGTGGAGTGGGTGACTGCAAAGAACGCTTTGCAGGATATTCGGCGTAATCTTGAAACCCTTGTGGGGGAAAAGATACTGCTGCGGGCCAATGGGGGTCGCCGCAAAACGGTGGAGAGGACAGGCGTTTTGGAGGAAACCTATCCTTCTGTTTTTGTAGTAAAGCTTGATCAAGCGGAGAGTTCGTTTAAGCGTGTGTCGTACAGTTATGCCGATGTCTTGACTGAAACCGTGGAATTATTGGTGCTGCGTGAGGATGAACAGATCCGCGTTGGCAGTGCTGAATGAATGTAAATAAGTGAAAAATTGAAGCGTTATTTTTCAGATTCTTAAGATTTGTTGATAATGGCTGCTTTTCGCCGTAATGGCGGGAGGCAGCCATTGTTGTTATCAGTGGCATAAGCAAAAACTTGAGGGGCAAGATACAAAAGGGACGCAATTTCTCGAAGGGGGTTCCGACATGGGGAGACGGCGAGGCATGATGTCAGAATCGCTAAAGTACGAACTGGCTAAGGAACTTGGCTTCTATCCTACGCTGATGCGTGAGGGATGGGGAGGAATCACCACGCGGGATGCCGGTAATATGGTCAAACGCGCCATTGAAATTGCTGAGGAGTCTTTGGCAAATCGCAACAATGGATCGGTGAGGTAGCGGAGAGAGTTGCGACCGGGGCGGCTATTGGCCGCCTCTTTTGAATCAGGCTAGTTTTTGGGGGTCGGTGAAGATCATGAGTGGACAAAGGGGTCCCCTCGTCATAATTGGCGGCGCAGAGGACAAGCATGAAGACATGTCCATCTTAAGGGAGTTTGTACGACTGGCGGGCGGCATTCATGCACGCATCGTGGTCATGACGGTGGCCACAAAGCTCCCGGTAGAGGTCGGTGCGGACTACATTGACGTGTTTGAACGGTTGAATGTGGAGGACGTGCGGACGTTTGACGTATCCTCTCGCGCTGCTGCCAATCGGGAAAGTGCCTGTAAAGCCATAGAACAGGCCACTGGCGTATTTTTTACCGGAGGGGAACAAATCCGTATCACCGAACTGTTAGGCGGAACGAAAGTGGATGCTACGCTTCATGAGCGTCATGGAGAGGGGCTAGTGCTCGGCGGTACAAGCGCAGGGGCCTCGATGATGAGCAGCACCATGATCGTCGATGGAACGGGGGACACAAACCCAAAATTGGGGATTGTCACGATGGCGCCAGGAATGGAATTCATCGATGGTGTGGTGATTGACCAGCATTTCGCACAGCGGGGGAGGCTCGGTAGGCTGTTGGCGGCTGTCGCCAAATATCCGCATCATTTAGGCCTTGGCATTGATGAAAATACCGCAGTGATTGTAAATGGTAATGAGTTAGAGGTGATCGGTAAGGGGGCCGTGGTGATCGTGGATGCCGGGGCGTTGCTTTTTTCTAATATAGATAGATTGCAAAAGGATGACCCAATGGCGCTGTACGGAGTAAAACTTCATGTGTTGCCGTCAGGATACCATTTTTTACTGCGGGAACGACAACCTGACATAGAACGCCTTGCGAGGGGTGAAGCTTTTTGAAAGCGGTCAATTTGCGGGTGTTTGAAGGGCCCAATGTGTATTTGCACAGACCGGTGATGGTGATGAGGCTTGATCTCGAGAACTTGGCGGAAAGGGAAAGCGTGGAATTTCCCGGTTTTGTCGATCGATTGCTTCAAGCGTTGCCCGGATTATCCCAGCATTATTGCGGACTCGGTTATCCAGGCGGATTGATGGAAAGGTTGCGTGAAGGAACGTACTTCGGGCACATTGTGGAACATGTGGTGCTTGAAATGGAGCATATGCTTGGCTATGACGTTACTTACGGGAAAACGCGTAATGCGGGATTTCCCCATCTATATGATGTCGTGTTGGAGATAGAATCAAAACAGGTCGTCGAGGCGCTCATCCCAGTTGCCATCGAACTTGTGGAAGCTTGTATCCAAGGAGCAGATTTCGACCTGACATCAAGGTTACAACAGGTGAGAAAAATACAGGCAATGGTGGATCTTGGGCCGAGCACTAAAGCGATTGTTGACGCGGCGAAACGGCGGAAAATTCAAGTGCGCAGAATTGGTTCGCGGAGTTTGGTTCAACTTGGCACAGGAAAGTATAAAAAATGGATCAAAGCGACACTCACCAGCCACACGTCAGCAATAGGAGTGGACATCGCGAGTGATAAAGAGATGACCAAACTCTTGTTGCATGAGGTGGGTCTCCCCGTTCCACAAGGCGGCGTGGCCTTGACTCTTGAAGAAGCACAGGTGTGGTTTGGCAAGCTGAAAAAGCCAATCGTGGTAAAACCTATCGATGGATGTCAGGGACAAGGCATCACGCTGGAAGTAGAGACGATGGCTGTCCTACAGAAGGCATTTGACTTTGCGCAAAAGGTGTCCTCGCAGGTGATCATTGAAGAACAGGCGATGGGCAAACAGTACCGGCTCTTGGTCATCGGCGGGCAACTCGTGGCAGCGTCTGAAAGAGTACCGGCGCATGTCATAGGCGATGGAGTGCATACGATTCGAGATTTGATTGCCATCGCGAACCAGAATCCGCTTCGCGGCGATGATCACGAAAAACCGTTGACCAAAATTCCGATTGATGAATTTGTGGAAGAGTACTTGAAACGTAAACATCGTTCACTTGAAGAGGTGCCTAGCGAGGGGGAAGTGGTCTTTCTTCGTGACAGTGCCAATTTGAGCACGGGTGGAATGGCCATTGACGTGACGTCTCGCGTCCATCCAATACACGCAAGCGCCGCGATCAAGGCAGCGCTTATCATTGGTCTTGACGTGTGCGGAGTGGATATGATGACACAGGATATCAGTGATGATCGTTTTCCTGGGGTCATCATCGAAGTCAACGCGGCACCTGGGATTCGCATGCATCATTTTCCGAGTCTGGGAGAGCCACGAGATGCCGGGGAAGCGATTCTGAATGCGCTCTACCCCGTGGGAAGCAGTTCTCATGTACCGCTCATCAGCGTAACGGGAACCAACGGCAAAACCACCACGACACGCCTGATTCGACACATCATTCGAGAAACAGGCAGAGTGGTCGGCATGACCACGACCGATGGCGTTTTTATCGGAGACAATAGGGTGTGGAGCGGGGATGCCTCAGGGCCCAGGAGTGCGCACATGGTGCTTGCTGACCCGACGATAGAGGCGGCCGTACTGGAAACGGCGCGGGGTGGCATTCTCCGCGAAGGACTCGGTTATGACCTGGCTGATGTGGCGGTATTGACCAATATTACAAAAGA
>JAJZAS010000197.1 GCA_021799325.1 Bacillota bacterium
ACTGATGGCCAAGGATTTTCATGCCAGAGTAGACCGCGCAGTGTCGCGTGAGTATGGATTAGCCAGCATGCAGTTGCAATCTGAATTGCCGCTTTTTAAGGGCACTCCCAAGGAGCAGCGCGTCTGGATGAGCCACAGTGATGTGGTGATTGAAGTGCCGAATGGTTTTACGCTAGATGCCAGTACGCCGAGCGCGCCGGTGGCAGCTATGAGCGCGAGGGATAAGCAACTTTATGGGGTGCAGTTTCACCCGGAAGTGCAGCACACCGACTATGGTGAGCAACTGCTTCAAAATTTCCTCTTTGAAATTTGCGGTTGCGCGCCCAATTGGCGAATGGACAACTTAATGGAAGAAGCGATTAAAGACATTCGTACAACCGTTGGCGATAAAAAAGTGCTGATGGCGCTCTCAGGTGGGGTGGATTCATCTGTCACGGCGGCGCTTTTGCACCGGGCGATCGGGGATCGGCTCACTTGTGTGTTTGTCGATCACGGTCTTCTTCGCGAGGCGGAAAGCGAGCAGGTGATGGCCATGTTTGAGGGTGTATTTCACATGGACATCCGCCGCATCGATGCAAGCGAGCGGTTTTTGAACCTGTTAAAAGGCGTCTCCGATCCGGAGGAGAAGAGAAAGCGCATTGGTCGGGAATTTATTCAGGTATTCGAAGAGACGGCAGCGAAACTTGGTGATTTTGATTTTCTTGGACAAGGCACACTCTACACGGATGTGATCGAAAGCGGCACGAAAACAGCTGCAACGATCAAGTCGCACCACAACGTGGGAGGACTCCCGACCGACATGAAATTTAAGCTGATCGAGCCACTACGCACGCTTTTCAAAGACGAGGCGAGAAGGCTTGGCGAGGCGCTCGGACTGCCGCACCACTTTGTATGGCGCCAACCTTTTCCAGGGCCAGGACTTGCCATTCGCATCATCGGTGAAATCACAAAAGATCGCTTGAAGATGTTGAAAAAAGCGGATGCCATTGTGCGCGAAGAGGTCGTAAGCGCAGGACTTGAACAAGAGATCTGGCAGTACTTTGCAGTATTGACAGACTTACAAAGTGTTGGCGTCATGGGAGATGAGCGGACGTATTTTTCCACTGTTGCCATCCGTGCAGTCACGTCAAGGGACGGGATGACGGCTGATTTTGCCCGCATTCCTTTTGAGGTGTTGCAGCGCATGTCTAGTCGCATCTGCAACGAGGTGGCAGGTGTGAACCGTGTAGTTTACGATATCACCTCGAAACCACCAGCTACAATCGAGTGGGAGTAAAAGCTTATCATGTGGCCCATGTGGTCATTTGACAGCTACACGGAGTACAGACTGGGTAACATGACTGCATGGGGGGATGAGGGTGAAAAAATTATCAAGTACGCCGTAAAACCCTGCACTTCAGTGCTGGGGATATAAGGCGCTCGCCGTCAGGCGAATCTCTTGAGTATTACACAAAATATACTACAATGTAACTATGAAAACGCCTAAAGCGTATCGGTTTCGCTTCTACCCGACAACAGAACAAGTGCAATTACTTTCCCGAACCTTCGGGTGTGTTCGCTATGTCTACAATTGGGCATTGAAGGCGAAAACGGACGCCTATTACCACGAGGGCAAACGGCTCTATTACAAGGATTTGTCCTCAAAATTGACGATACTGAAACAACAGCCGGAAGCCGTATGGCTGAATGAAGTGTCCAGTGTGGCTCTACAACAAGAATTACGTCATCTGGATCGTGCGTTCATCCACTTCTTTGAAGGCAGAGCGGAATATCCGCAATTCCATAAAAAACACGGGAAACAGTCAGCGACCTTTGCTTCCTCGGCGTTTAAGTGGGATGGAGAAACCATCTCGCTCGCGAAAATGAAAGAACCCCTTGCGATTCGCTGGTCAAGAAAACTAAGTGGCATTCCCACCTCACTGACCATCACGAAAGATGCCGCTGACCGTTACTTTGTTGCGATTACCATAGAAGAAGACATCACGCCATTGCCTGAGATGAGTCAGCAAGTTGGCATTGATTTTGGCCTTTTGGATGCCGTCATTCTATCCACTGGGGAGAAAGTAGGAAATCCGCGATTCTTCCGCAAAGATGAAAAGCGACTTGCCAAGGCTCAAAAACGCCTATCCAAAAAGCAAAAAGGCTCCAAGAACCGCGACAAAGCCAGAATCAAAGTGGCGAAGATTCACGCCAAGATGGCCGACCGCCGTCAAGACTTCTTGCAAAAGCTCACGACCCAACTGATCCGCGAGAACCAAGTGATCAGTCTAGAGAGTTTGCAGGTCAAGCACATGATTCAAAACCACCACTTAGCCAAGTCCATAGCTGATGTGGGCTGGGGAGAACTCGTAAGGCAACTTGAATATAAAGCAGCTTGGTATGGGAGAACGGTCGTGAAGATCGATAAATTCTACCCATCCAGTAAGCGTTGCTACGATTGCGGACATCTCATGTCGAAAATGCCACTAAACATCCGAGCGTGGACGTGCCCTGAATGTGGGAAAACACATGATCGTGACATCAATGCCGCACAAAATATTTTAGCCGCTGGACTAGCGGTGTTAGCCTGTGGAGAAGCCGTAAGACCAGGACGTAAGCAATCCTCGCGTCAGGGCAAGCTTCAACGAAGCAGGAAAGCCAACTAGTGATAGTTGGAATCCCCTGGCTTTAGCCATGGTGGGAGGTCAACAACGGAATTCCCGTCACGATTACTAAAATATAAAGGAGAATGGAATCATGGCCATTTTTGCACTGAATTTGTTTAACGTGAAAAACGCGGATGAATATCGGCAGTACGCACGCGAAGCAGAAGCGGGGCTGGCACGGCATGGCGGAAAGGCAATCGCGTTTGGACTCTTAGATTCCAGTCCGCAAGGGGATATCAAGCCAAGAAAAGTAATGATGCTTGTGGAATGGGAATCAAAAAAATCTATTAAAGGTTACATTGAAGACCCCGAATTAGCGCATATTCACCCTCACCGTGAGGCGGGTGTCGAGGACTTCGTGTGGCACTTGTTTGAAAAAGCAGAAGATATGTATTCCATCTTGAAAAAAGTGGAGTCCGGCCAATGAGTATTCCGAATCCTTCTTCCCATACCTCGATCACAACTGCCGGGATGGCAGAGCAAAAACCGCTAGTCAGGAAATTAACGTGGGTGATGGGTTAGTCAATTTATGGATGGATAATAGTGTTTTCCAACCATTCGAGTAATCGCTTATAAAGAGTGGGATCGTAAGCTTCTTGGTGGATTTGATGATGAATCGCCATGCCCTCCGTATCTTCCCATCCTTTCTCCTGAAAAAAGTGAGTGATGGGGCACTGTTCTTCACTCAACATGGATTTTCTATTTTGACGTAATCTCCTAATAAGATAGGCAATTGCGCCTAACTGAGTTTGAACGATGCCGCGTGTCAAAGTATAGGTGAATTGTTCCTTCCAACTCAGCACTTGATCTATTGGCATTGGTTTCGCAAAATAGTATCCTTGTCCAAATTCAGCCCCTAATTGAAAGACTGCTTCAGCCATTTCAAAGGTTTCAATACCTTCAATGATAATTTTCCATCCCAAATCATTGCCTATTTCAATGAGACTGCCTAATAATTTAAGTGTAGATAATGGATGGTCGGTTAACGGAGCCCATAGTCCACGATCAAATTTTACAATTTGAAACGGA
>JAJZAS010000198.1 GCA_021799325.1 Bacillota bacterium
AACCCCGAGAATTTGCAAGTCAATCGGGTATTGTTTCAACACCTCATCGTACCGGGCACATTCGGCGCCAAGATCTGCCGCCATGCCATCGGGAAAATTAATATTTCGCGGTGCAATGTTAGTTCGTTCAAACAACTGCTGCTGCATAAAAAAACGGTAACTCTCTTTATGTGAAGAAGGAATGCCAATGTATTCATCAAGATTAATGGTCACCGCACGGGAAAAATCCAGCCCACTTTGATAAAGTGTCACCAGCGACTGATAAAGCGGAATAGGGGTGCTTCCCGTAGCAAGCCCTAGTACCGGGTCATCCATTTCGAGAATGACCTGCTCCACTTGGGCTGCCGTATAAATGCCTGCATCGTGCGGTGTATCGAAAACGCGAATCCTCATGTCATCACCATTCCTAAGTAGCGGCGATTTCCCTTCCTATTTGTGCAGATTCTACAATCATGTTCAACATGCGTACGACTTCATACCCTTGACTAAAATCACTGATCACTGCTGTCCCGTTTTTTACACCATCAATAAAATGATTGATTTCATGTTCGAAAAAAGGACCTAATTTGGCCGTAGGCGTAGTGTTCAACAGCACCCCATGAGTGGCACCGTAAATCCGCAACGGATCAAGTGTTAGTCCGCCCCGGCTGCCAAACAGTTCCACTTTTAACGCATCATCTTCCGGCCCATTCAGTGCCCATGACACTTCCAGTTGCAATGCGCTGTTGTTCTCAAAACGAAGAAATGCTGCTGCAAAATCTTCTGTGGTGTACACTTCGTTCTGTTTGTTTGTGGAGGACATTGCTTCCCAGGATCGATTAAAGTCCACCTTCTCGTTTTCGACGCCCTTGATCATGAATCCATTTGCTGATTGAATCTTGGGCATGCCCATCAGCCACCACGTGAGGTCAAGTGCATGCACCCCAATATCCATGAGTGGCCCCCCGCCGGAAATTTGCAAATCAGTAAACCATCCTTTTGGCGTCCCCCTGCGCCTGAGGATTCTCGTTTTCGCGTAATAGATATCCCCTAAATCGCCTGCATCGATAAAACGCTTGAGTAAAGTAACATCTTCTCGATAACGATGGGACATTCCCACCATCGCTGTTATTCCTTTCGATAATGCCAATTGTTCCAATGCCTTTGCTTCCTTAGCGCTCGTGGACATAGGCTTCTCCAAAAGCACGTGTAGACCGCTGTGTAACGCTTTGGTTGCATATTCCACATGCGTAGCATTAGGGGTACAAATACTCACTGCATCGACGGACGTGTGCTCAACCAACGATTCAATAGTGGAATACACCCCAGGTACAGGGCGACCGTTATCTTCTGCAAACTTCTTTGCAATTTGTTGTACCCGTTCCGTTTCAAGATCCACAAATCCAACGATCTCCACATCATTTCTTTTAGCGTAACTGGGCAAATGAGAGTTAATGGCAATGGCCCCCACGCCGACAATGGCAACGCGAACTTTATCCAATCTCAATCCCCCCATGATCTAATGATGGAAACTGGTTTTTTTTGCGCGGAAGATTCATAAGCGGCTAACGCTACCTGCATGGCACGCAAGCCGTCAATACCTGTCACCGATGGTTCCCTATCTTCCACAATGCAAGAAATAAAATCCTGTATTAATCCCAAATCCATGTCATTACCCCAAAATTCGTGCGCATAGCGATGCTTCTGATCACTATATAAATGAAGGTGCTGGGCATAGGCGTCTACCTTTGTGACTCCGTCTGTCCCAATAATCTCAAGCGTCACATCGCCCCAGGTGGGAAATGTCTCACTTCTTGACCAGCTTGGATCATGTGAAGCAAACACTCCGTTCTCAAATTCAAGCATTAAAAGTCCGCAATCATCTATGTTTAAGTCGTAAAACCTTGTATCAATCTCGGCATAGACTTCCTTCACTTCACTGTTCATAAACCAGCGCATCAGATCCACCACATGAACGGTGTGATCAAGCACTGCACCGCCGCCAGAAAGTGCAGAGTCCACAAACCAACCGCCCGGGTTCTGTCCGCGATTGGTCCCGCGAATGGCTAGAATTCTACCAAGTCTGCCTTCATCAATCAGGTTTTTCACGCGACGAACAGGGGGATTGAACCTCACAGGAAACGCGATTTGCAGCTTTACCCCATTGTCCTTGCAAGCATTGATCATTTCCCATGCGTCAGCGACAGAAGTGGCAATCGGCTTTTCGCAAAGCACATGCTTACCCGCTTTTGCAGCGGCAATCACTGCTTCCTTGTGATGTACATTTTCATTGCAGATAATCACCGCATCAATATCTTCTTTTAGCAACTCATTGTAATCACTGTAAAATGCAGTACCCAATGCAGCGGCCGCAGCCTTTCCACGCGTCTCATCAGCGTCACTTACCGCCACTAGTTCCGCATCTTCAGCCCATTGCAAACATCGCGCATAAGAATACGCGTGCAGATGAGCAAAACTGATGATCCCTGTTTTTACTTTCAACGTTATCCCCCCTCACCACTCGACCGGTTTGCCCGTCTGAATCGATTCGAGTGCAGCCAAGCTAATCTCCAACGCCTGATACCCGTCCTCAGCCGATACGATAGGCGGCTTGCCATGTTCGATACAATCGATAAAATGTTCCAATTCCAAATAGTAGGGATCGTGATTCAAAGGGCTTTCGGGAACTGCTACTCCCGCCGCTTCACTGCTTCTTGTTCGAAAAGAGGAACGAATTGCCACCGCCTCCTCGCTGTCATGACTGATGATCCCCTCTTTTCCTGAAATCTCTAGCCTTGTGCGGAATCCGTCAGTATGAGCCCACGTCCCTTCACAAAGCGCAATGACACCACTTTTAAAGCGCAAACTGACCATCGCGTGATCCAGACGCTGAAAGTCCCGTCCCCACATACTTTTGGCAAACACTCTTTCGATATCGCCGTAGCACCAGCGTAAAAAATCAAAATCGTGGATCATCATATCCACGATTAACGTTCCGCAGCGATCAAAGTTCGCATACCAATCCTGCCACCCCTGTGGGAAGACACCGCCCCTCATGGCATACACTGTGCCCGTTTCTCCCACTGCACCATCCAGCAATAGGTCGTGCGCCCGCTTATATTCCGGAAAAAACCTTACCACTTGGGCGATATACAAATCGACTCCTTCTTTATTGCAGGTGTCAATCATCGCCCTCGCATCTTCGAGGGTCCTTGAGATCGGTTTTTCACAGATGACGTGTTTTTTTAATCTTGCCAAACGCTCCACATAAGTACGGTGCAAATAGGTTGGAACACAAACATCCACTACATCCGGATCATTAGCCTCAAGCAGGTTCTCCAGCGTGTCATATGACTTTGTTCCGAGTGAACTTGCGAGTTTTGCAGTATGCTCCCTGCGAGGATCGACGATTCCCACCAACTCCGCGCTACTCATCTTTGAGTAAGCTGTTGCATGCACAGATCCCATCGTCCCTGCGCCAATGACGGCCACCTTTAGCATCCCATTCCCGCCTTATCCCATGACATTATTAACCTGATGGTAACCTAATCCTATGAAATTTTCCACCATAATTATAATAAAAGAGGTAATATCTTTCTTAATACATTTTGTCCAACACCGCCTCTGCTGTGGTTTTCAGTGCGGAAAATGTAGAATCTTTACGCTTAACC
>JAJZAS010000199.1 GCA_021799325.1 Bacillota bacterium
ACGCATAGGCCGTATGCGGAAGCGTCACTTCATGAATGCTTGCGCCAAGCTCGCGAAGTTGATTCACCGCTGTATCAAATACAGCCCTCATGCTGTCATCCATGCCAAGATCTAAGTACTCTTTAGGTAATCCGATTTTCAGCCCGCGAATATCGCCTGATAGTGCACTTACAAAATCAGGCACATCAAGAGGGACTGAAGTGGAGTCCCGATGGTCATGCCCGGCAATCGCCTGAAGCACGATCGCGGCATCCTCTACCGTATTGGTGATGGGCCCGATTTGGTCGAGCGATGAAGCGTAGGAAACGAGTCCATACCTTGAAACTCGCCCATAGGTGGGCTTTAGCCCCACCACACCACAGTATGCGGCTGGCTGGCGGATGGAGCCTCCTGTATCAGAACCAAGCGCATAGGCCACCATTCCTGCAGCCACCGCTGCCGCGGACCCACCACTCGAACCACCTGGAACCACGGTTAAATCCCAAGGATTCCTAGTAGGAAAATAGCCCGAATTCTCAGTTGAGGACCCCATTGCAAACTCGTCCATATTCAATTTGCCTATCAAGTTGCCTCCCTGCGTCTCCAGCTTTTCTGTGACGGCTGCAGAGTACGGCGGTATGTATCCTGATAATATTTTACTGCCACAAGTTGTCTCCACACCGCGGGTGGTCATATTGTCCTTGAGCGCAAAGGGAATGCCATCAAGCAAGCCTTGTGGAGCCTGTTCCGACTTCGCTTTCGCGCGTTGCCGCGCATCGTCTTCCGTCACTTTTAAGAATGCCTGTACATCCTTGTCCCACTCACGAACACGGACAATGCTGGCTTCCGTCAGATCGGTTGCTGTCAGTTCTCGCTTTTGTAATGCATCATGTAATTGCCGAATGCCTATCCCTAATTCCACCACGCTGTTATCCCTCCAGTACCGCTGGTACTTTGAATTGATCATCTTCCGCATCAGGCGCATTCATCAGCACCAATTCCGGCGGCATGGATTCGTGAGGTTCGTCTTTCCGAATGACTGTTTGCGTCACTCCGACATGACTTGTCGGTTCGACCCCATCGAGGTCCAATTTCTGTAGTTCACTGGCATGTTCGAGAATCCGACTTAGTTCATGGGAGAGCGATTCTTTCTCATCCTCGCTCACATGAAGCCTGGCGAGCGCCGCCACATACTCCACGTCTTGTTTAGAAAGGCTCATTAATATTACCTCCGCAATGTCATCATTTCTGGATTATAACACAAAAGCCAAACAGGGCAGTTGAAGTCAACACCTTCAACCACCCAACCGCATTTGCTTTCATATCAAATTGTGATTTATTTTTGCACGAGTAAAATGACGATCGATACCAGCGAAAAACAGATGCCAAGCAGGTACAGGAACGTTACTGTCTGTTTTTGACTTAATCCAGACCTCATCAGATAGTGAAAGGTATGCCCCTTATCTGCCACATAAATGGGGCGCTTTTCCTTCACTCTGCGAATAATCACATAAAAGGCGTCCATGATCGGCACTCCTAGTGCGAGCACCGGAATAAGAACCGAGATCAGAGTAGCAGACTTGAATGCACCTCCCACCGCAATCGAGGCAAGAACATAGCCAAGGAATGTTGCGCCGGCATCTCCCATAAAGATTCTTGCAGGATGAAAGTTGTGACGCAAAAAGCCAAGCGCGCTGCCGATTAGTGTGATAGACAAGAGCGCCATGGCGGCATGCCCTTTTAACAGGGCAATAAAAAACAGGGTGGTTCCCGAAATTGCCGCTATCCCTGCAGCAAGCCCATCTACCCCGTCAAGGAAATTCATCATGTTGGTAATGCCAACCACCCACACTACAGTGGCAAATACACGAAGCCATATAGGAAAAACCACAAAAGACTCATGAACAAAAGGAATGTTAATACCCTGAATACTAACACCAAACAATGGAAGGATGGAGGCGGCGATGATCTGCACGATAAATTTCGGCCATGCCGCTAGTTCTTTATGCCTTGTTTTATAAAAATCATCAATGATTCCAATGATAAAAATCAGCAATCCACCAAGCAATATACCCCAGAATTCCGGAGAATGGTTGGCAAATATCGATCCTGTGATGACGAACCCCAAATAGATCGAAAGACCGCCCAAAAGCGGGATAGGATTGGTATGGATCTTCCGTTGATTGGGAATGTCAACAAAGCCTGTCTTCAACGCTAATTTTTGCACGTATGGGACAGTAAAATAAACAAATGTAAAGCTAATAATCACGGCCAACAAGTACCGCATTACGATGAGTGCCTCCCCTTGTTCAACAGACCGCTGTTAGTATAACAGATTCAAAGACAAGCGAAAATGGAATTTTTCCGATAATTCCTTGCGTAATTGACTAAATTCATTTGGGCTTATTGCACGATAGAATTCTAAGCCTCCTGACACAAGCATATCTTCAACAAGACGAAAACTTCTCAACATGCACAGGAGTGGATAAATAGATGAACCTTTGGCTGACCGGCGCCATTATCCTCATTCCCACCGCTTTTTTCGCGGGACGATACAGCACACGTTATCAGTTTGTGCGAATCAAGCGACGTTATAAGCAAAACGTCAATGAATTTATCCGCGGCAGGTAATCAAAAGAATCACTTACTCCGGGAAGCTTCCAGCATCTTCAGGAATTCATCTTCACTCAATATTCGCAACGGCACATCTGGGGTTTCCCTGAGAATTTGTTCCGCTTTTTCTAGCTTCGAACCAGCGTTTTCACCAGCTACCACGTAGTGGGTTTTTTTGCTGACGCTGGAGCTGACTTTTCCACCTTGTTCCACAATACGATCCTGAGCGTCCTGACGGGTCAATGCCGCTAACGTCCCCGTCAGTACCACCGTCTTGCCCGCAAATGGAAATTCCGAGGTTTCTATTTTTGACAAATCCGTGTCAAATCGGAGTCCAATGGTTCTCAGTTGTTCCACCATGCGTTGATTGGCGCTATCTGAGAAAAAATGCATGATGCTCTCCGCCATCTTCGGTCCGACATCGTTCACTTCAAGCAAATCTGCGAGCGTTGCTTCTTTGAGACGATCCAGGTGCTGAAAGTGTCTAGAGAGCATTTGCGCTGCTTTTTCCCCCACATGACGGATGCCTAGACCAAAAAGCAATCGCTCAAACGGCTGCTTCTTGCTCTCCTCCAGTGCATCAAGCACGTTGGAGGCAGATTTTTCTCCCATCCGTTCAAGCCCCATCAGTTGCTCTTTCGTCAAGTAGTAAAAATCAGGAATCTCTTGAATCAAGCCTGCCTCAAAAAGCGTCTCTACCAGCGCTTCCCCCAGGCCATCGACATTCATGGCGCCGCGGGAAACAAAATGAATCAACTGCTCCACCCGTTTGGCGGGACATGACTCGTTGATGCACCTTAGCGCTACTTCACCTTCAATGCGAACGAGTTTCGCATCACAAGCCGGGCACCGCTCAGGCATCACAAACACTTCTTCCTTACCCGTTCTAGCGGCCGTCACCACGCTGACGATTTCAGGAATGATATCTCCCGCTTTTTGGACGATCACCAAATCGCCTATGCGAATGTCTTTTTCGCGAATAAAATCCTCATTGTGAAGCGTTGCCCGACTCACAGTTGTCCCCGCAAGCGTCACAGGTTCAATAACAGCCGTCGG
>JAJZAS010000200.1 GCA_021799325.1 Bacillota bacterium
GCAGGTAGGGGAAGCCTTAACGATTCTGCAGTCTTTTGAGCCAACGGGGGTGGGCGCGCGTTCTCTAAAAGAATGCCTACATTTACAAGCTAAGGCGAAGTATTCGGGGGAATCCTCATCAGAAGTACGCTTGCCACTCGTACTTGCCATTATCGAAGAGGGGCTCGAATGGTTAGCGGCAGGCAAGACACAACAGCTACTAGCCAAAATGCAGTGTTCTCGTTCGGAACTGGAAGCTGCGGTGGCACTTATACGATCTCTCAACCCTTATCCAGGCTCTGCAATTGCGAGTGAAACAATCAATTACATCGTGCCGGATTTGGCGATTGTCCCTGACGATCGTCAATTTGTCATCGTACTTTACGATCATGCGTTTCCCATGGTGAAATTCAACGAGTATTACAGGCAACTGGCAAAGGCTGATCTATCAGCCCATGACAAGGATTTTTTCACTAAAAAAACATCTCAGGCGTTGAACTTGTTACGCAGCATGGAGGCAAGAAGGCGGACGGTGTATCGCGTGGCGGAAGCGATTGTGGACATTCAACAGGATTTTTTTGCTTTTGGTGACAAGTATATGAAACCGCTTACGATGAAACGCATCGCTGAGGAGCTACAATTGCACGAATCGACGATCAGCCGAGCAGTGTCTGGTAAATACGCGGAAACTCCACAGGGAATCATGGAACTGAAGTCTTTTTTTACGAGTTCATTGTCCAATGCGCTTGGGGAAAATGTATCGGCCACCAGTGTGCAATTTATGATCAAATCATGGATTACAGAAGAAAATCCACAAGCCCCATTCACCGATCAGGAACTGGCTGACCGTTTTTTGCAAAATGGCATCCACGTTTCACGACGAACCATCGCCAAGTATCGGGATGAATTGCACATCCCCTCATCGGCTGCAAGAAAAAGGAAATCGTTGAGGGGCATCTAGTTGCTTGTTCCCCGTGTTTAGAGTAAAATCAAGTCAGGTGCGGGACTATTATTTCGATGGCGGGACACAATACGTCCATGCGTTGACGTTCTGGACCAAACTTGAACAACTAGACGAGCAAAGGTTGTGAGTACATGGGGTTGGATCCCTTGCTTAGCGGTCAGCGGTTGGTACCGGATTTGACCACCAAACTGCGCAGTCGCTACAAGGTGTTGCAACGAATTTACCTGCACCAGCCAATTGGCAGGCGAAGCCTTGCCCACGTGATGGGGTTAACAGAGCGTGTACTTCGCGCAGATGTGGAACTTTTAAAGGAGCAAGGATTAATCGAAGTGGGGCCGCTAGGGATGACCATCACTGAGGCAGGAATTGCAGTATTAACAGACCTTGACGAAGTGGTGCGAAGCCTCGATGGCCGTTCCAGCATTGAACGGCGTCTAGGCAGTCTGCTGGGGATTTCCCACGTTGCCATTGTGCCAGGAGATTGTCAGGAAGAGGAGACGGTGATGAAGGATCTAGGCTACGGCGCCGCACTCACGGTGTTGTCCTACATCCATGCAGAATCACCTCGCACCATCGCGGTAACAGGCGGTTCTTCGCTCGCTTGGTTGACGGAAATGATGCCTGTCAGTCAGGTGAATTATCCAGTGGAAGTGCTTCCTGCAAGAGGTGGGCTTGGGGAACGACTCGAATTTCTGGCCAATACCATCTCCTCTCGTCTTGCTGAAAAATTGGGTGGAACGTATCGGATGTTTCATGTTCCGGAACTGATGAGTCGTCAGACCGCAGAACAGTTGGCAATGGAACCGTCCGTACAGCAAATGGTAGATCGCATTCGGCAAGCGGAACTCGTCATTCATGGCATCGGAGAAGCGATTACCATGGCAAAACGCCGCAATCTTGATGAGGCGACGATTCAATCCCTGAAACAAAGTGGTGCGGTGGCGGAAGCGTTTGGATATTACTTCAATCGCTCCGGCAAAATAATCCACATGATGAGCACGTTGGGGTTGCGCCTTGAGGATCTGGATAAGATTCGCACGGTCATTGGCGTGGCAGGAGGGGCCAATAAGGCGCCTGCCATTATGGCGGTTTCGAAAGCGTATCATATGGATGTGCTAATTACCGATGAAGGCGCTGCACAGGCCATCATTGCCGCCGCAGAGGACAACACAAACTAATTACTGAAAGGGTGTTTTGTAGTGGGAGTAAAAGTAGGCATTAACGGATTTGGACGAATTGGACGCAACGTGTTTCGCGCTGCATTTGGTCGTGAAGATTTTGAAGTGGTGGCGGTTAACGATTTAACAGATGCGAATACCCTTGCGATGCTATTGCAATATGACTCCGTGCATGGGCAGTTCCCTTATCCGGTAGAAGCCGATGGCAGCGATCTAGTAGTAAACGGCAAGCATGTAAAAGTGCTCTCAGAACGCGATCCTGCCAATTTGAAATGGAAAGAGCTTGGCGTGGAAGTGGTCATTGAATCCACTGGCCTTTTCACCGATAAAGCAAAAGCTGAATTACATATTACCAGTGGTGGTGCGAAGAAAGTCATTATTTCAGCACCTGCAAAAAATGAAGACATCACCATCGTCATGGGCGTGAACCACGACAAATACGTTCCTTCCGCTCATCACGTCATTTCTAATGCGTCATGCACCACCAATTGCCTGGCACCGCTTGCCAAAGTGCTTCACGAAGAGTTTGGTATTCTCCACGGGCTGATGACCACCGTCCACTCTTATACGAATGATCAACAAATTTTGGATTTGCCGCATAAAGACCTTCGCCGCGCGCGTGCTGCAGGACTTTCCATTATTCCAACGACGACAGGCGCCGCCAAAGCGGTATCGCTGGTGTTGCCTGAACTGAAAGGCAAACTCAACGGATTCTCGATGCGCGTGCCTACGCCGAACGTATCCGTGGTCGATTTGACCGCAGAGTTGAACCAATCTGTCACTGTCGAAGAAGTCAATGCGGCGCTCAAAAAAGCCAGCGAAGAAGGGTCACTCAAAGGCTATCTGGCGTATACGGACAAACCGCTCGTCTCCAAAGACTTTAACGGTGATTCCCACAGTTCCATCGTCGATGCACTTTCCACCATGGTGATCGAAGAAAAAATGGTAAAAGTAGTATCCTGGTACGACAATGAGTGGGGTTATTCCAACCGTGTGGTCGATCTGACCTCGTATCTCATTCAAAAAGGACTGTAATGTTAGAATATTGTTCAGTGGAGGCTAGTTATCGTGAACAAAAAAACCGTGCGTGATGTTGATGTAAAAGGGAAGCGCGTGTTCGTGCGCGTGGATTTTAACGTCCCTCTTGCCGAGGGGAAGATTACGGATGACACACGGATTCGTGCTGCGCTTCCGACGATTCACTACCTGAAGGAGCAGGGCGCACGCGTGATATTAGCCAGCCACTTGGGAAGGCCAAAAGGGAAGCCGGATCCGGCTTTTTCCCTTTTGCCCGTTCGTGATCACCTGGAACATTTGCTCAACGATCCTGTAGTATTTATCGAACATCCGCTAGAAGACGATGCGCTACATGCGGTGGAAAACATGAAGGACGGTCAGGTTGCGCTCCTTGAAAATGTCCGTTATTTTCCTGGTGAAGAAAAAAATGACCCTGAACTCGCGAAACAATTTGCGCGCTTAGCAGAGATTTATGTGAATGATGCGTTTGGC
>JAJZAS010000201.1 GCA_021799325.1 Bacillota bacterium
CAAAGTTAGCATGTCACAAATGGATTTTCCTCTATACAGAGATTCTTTGGAAACAGCGCTAATCCCTTTCCAAACCAAAACTTCGAATCAAGTGTTCATGATTGCGCCAATCTTTTTTCACTTTGATCCACAAATCGAGAAATACTTTCCGGTGAAACAATCCTTCCATGTCCCTTCGCGCAAGCGTCCCCACACGTTTTAAAAGTTTACCTTCCTTGCCTATCAATATGGCTTTTTGCGAATCTCGCTCTGTATAAATAATAGCGTGAACGTATAAAACCTGGTTGTCTTCTCGAAATTCCATATGTTCGATCTGCACTGCCACGGAGTGAGGAATTTCTTCATGAGTTAGATACAATACTTTTTCCCGAATCAATTCCGCCATTAAAAAGGCTTCTGGATGATCGGTCACCACGCCTTCAGGGTAATAAAAGGGGCCCTCTGAGACATGTTGAAACAAAAGTTGTATGAGTTTGTCTACCTGATCTCCCGTTTTTGCAGAGACAGGGATGATCTCCAAAAAATCGTATTCCTGCTGATAATCCGCGATCAGCTTTAGCAATTGTTCTTTTGCCAACAAATCCACTTTGTTCAGCGCGAGGATGGCAGGACGGCCTGACTTCTTGATTTTGCTGAGTATTTCCCCATGCAGGTGTACTTCACCCACAGTGGCATCCACGACACATAAAAGTACATCTACTTCGTGCATCGCCTCTTCCGCCACCTCGTTCATCACTTCGCCAAGGCGATGGCGCGGTTTGTGAATGCCAGGCGTATCAAGAAACACCAGTTGACCTTCGTCACGTGTCAGTATTCCCCTGATAAGCGTTCTCGTCGTCTGTGGCTTATCTGACATGATCGCCACCTTCTGGCCAAGGATGGTATTCATCAGCGTCGATTTTCCCGCGTTGGGTTTCCCAATGACCGCGATAAAGCCGGATTTTTTATCAGGCATGCTCGTAAAAATCTCCTTTGTCAAAAGCGTAGGGCAACAGTTGCCCAATGGTGGTCGCCTTAGTTTGCCCGTCAACACTAGCCAACATGACTTGCGTTTCTGATTCGCCAAATTCCGCCATCACCTGACGGCAAGCTCCACATGGGGACACTGGTCGCTCCCCTTCGGCAACCACCGCCATCGCCACAATTTTCTTCGCGCCATTTGCGACCATTTGGAAAATCGCCGTTCTTTCGGCGCAATTAGTAAGCCCAAACGAGGCATTTTCCACGTTGCAACCGGTATATACGTTCCCGTCATCTGCCAACAACGCCGCCCCAACGGCAAAGTGCGAATAAGGTACGTAGGCATTGTCTCTTGCCTCTTTCGCTGCGTTCACCAATTTCTCAAGATCCACGTGTCACCTTTTCCTTTCTACTATTCTTGATCATCACCGCATAAGCGACGATAAGAATGAAAAATATAAGTAATGCAATTAAAAATGCACCGATGTATGGTGGCCGGAAACTCGTGGACCAATTCCTGAATTTAATCGGAAACAATTTATCGTAAAAAATAAAATACGCAATGAAGAGCGCATTGATGGATGCAACAAAAACAGCGGCAGCAGCCACGTCTTTAGCAATTTTCGCGTAAGGGTGCCGCCGTTCTTCGACGAGCAGATCAATCACCCGCTCGACTGCCGTATTGGCCAGTTCCAGCGTGATCACTAGTGCCACTGAAAACAGAACTGCAATGATTTCGTAAGTGTTCACTTGTAAAATAGCGCACAGCAGTATGACCAGCATGCCTGCTGTAAAATGAATCCGCATATTACGCTGCGTGAGGAGCGCGTAGGCCATTCCTTCGAGCGCATAGCGAAAACTTTGTATCAAGCCCCTCATCGCTATCTGTTGATACCAAGCATAGTGAGTACTTCTTCTTGCAGAGCAAACATCTCTTTTTCATCCTCCTGCGTCTCATGGTCGTAACCCAGCAGGTGGTAACATCCGTGCGCAGTTAAAAAAGCGAGCTCTCGTGTCACAGAGTGACCATATTCTGCAGCCTGCGCTAGCATCACTGGCCAACTGATGACAATATCCCCAAGCGCAACTGGTGAATCTTCATCCCGGATTTCTGGCTCATCCCCTTCAAGCAGCGAAAAGGACAACACGTCTGTAATCCGGTCGATTCCCCGATAACGCCTGTTTAATTCCTGAATTTCCTCATTATCCACCAAAGAGATGGATAGTTCGGAAGCATCTAGTTCTTCTTTATCTGCAATCGCCATGCATACGCTCCGAATCACTTGTTCAGCTTCGCCGAAAGTCATCTCGGAGCCAGGTTCAATTTCCCAACGAACCTCTACTTCAATCTCAGGTTGTCCCACTTGACATCACTCACCAATTATCAGCTTTTTGCCTTCAACTCTACCACATTTGTGATTTTCGGATATTCAATTCGCTCATGATGTACTCCTTTCAATGTACGCATAAAGGTCCCCACCATCCGTTCCAAATCACCGAGGGTGATATCACACTCGTCGAACTGTCCATCCTGCAAACGGTCTTTGATGATCTTGCGTATCATGGCCTCCATCCGGTTGGGTGTGGGTTTGTTCAGTGAGCGCACAGATGCCTCCACCGCGTCACAGACCATCACAATCGCCGCTTCTTTCGAATGCGGGCGGGGCCCCGGATAGCGATACTGATCGATATTAGGCACATGATGCTTATCTAATTCCAGCGCCCTGTTGTAAAAATACCAAAGCGCGGTAGTCCCATGATGCTCCGCACAGATATCCACGATAGGCTCGGGTATTTTATAACCGCGTAGCATTTCGATGCCATCCGTGACGTGCGCGGTCACAATCATACAAGAGAGGTTAGGCGCAATCTTCTCATGCGGATTTTCCCCTGCAAATTGGTTTTCAATGTAAAAATGGGGACGCTTCATTTTTCCCACATCATGGTAATAAGCACCAACGCGACACAGTAGTGGATCGGCACCTATTTCCTGCGCTGCAGCTTCTGCTAGATTCCCTACAATCAGGCTGTGGTGATAAGTGCCTGGAGCCTCGAGCAACAATTTACGCAATAACGGATGATTCGGGTTTCCAAGCTCCAGCAGTCCCATATGCGTGATGATGCCAAAAACAGTCTCCATAAAAGGCAGTAAGCCAAGCGTCAGTACAGAGGATAAAACACCGCTTATTACCCCGAATACCACTTCATAGGCCAGTTCCCGAATTCCGGACCCGGATGACGTCAACAAAAAATGCATGATCGTGATCGTCAGTGCATTGAACAGCGCGGCAACAAGTCCCGCGTGCATGAACACCCGGCGATGCTTGACCCGCACCATCGTTAACGTGGCGCCTACCATCCCACTAAGCATCACAAAAAAGTGGGGAAAGTCGAATCCAAAGGCTGCACTCATCAACACCGCAAAAAACACAGAAGTCAACATGGCAAGTGAGGTGCCAAAAAACATGACCGTCATCATGCTTCCTGCGGCAAGCGGGATGACATAAGCGGAACTCGTAGGAAGCCCTGCGGTGATTCCCGCTTTTTCAATACTGATAAGCACCGCCATCAAACTGACGATGGTCGCATAGAGCAACA
>JAJZAS010000202.1 GCA_021799325.1 Bacillota bacterium
TTCCGTTTTCAGAAGGCGGGTGTTGCGCCATCTGCACTAATTCTTCAGACCGATACCGACGATGACCGCCAGGGGTTCGTTCCGGTTTCAAACGCCCTTCTTCTTCCCAACGACGCATCGTGCTTTTCGATACGCCCAACAATTTCGCCGCTTCTTCCAAGCTTATTAACATACCTATATCATATCATAAAATACGGTTTAGTAAAGAAAAAGCAAAATTTTAGTTACTGATTCATCCCCCTGTCATGGACTTTAGGGCCTGTAAAATATACCAAATAGGCACGTATGTTGTTAATTTTCGGGAACCTTTCTCGTGATATCGAATCATTGGTGCGTATGTAAAAAAACGGCCATTCTCAACCATTATCATCATATTTTTTGCCATAGGGTTGGATTGGGTAAGGGGATGATACGTCATTGGGTAAGGAACAGTTAATTCCAACACCTTATCCTTCCAAACACTTTTAATGCCTGCATACAAAAGGGTGTGTTGTAAATCCGATGTGGGCACAAAGGAAGTCATGACGCCAGTAATGGGGTCTCTAGCAATGATGTGATAGGTTGATTCGACTTTCGTCCCATTCATACTCATCTCGGTGGGATAGAAGTGGTGTTGAATTGTGCGGGAAGCAGCAAAACTATTGGTGCTTGTAGTGGCTAGCGCAGCGATTAACACTAGGGTAACAAAGAATGTTGGGGTGATTGATTTTCTCATGAGACTCATCGTTAATAGTTAATTTTAACGTGTACTTGTGTAATGAATGTGAATCGTTGTTTGATGGCTTTTATCGCATCCAATAATTTGGCATACTAAAACTAACTCCAATGTAGCGAGGATGTAGTATATGAGTTCGCGTGCAACGCTTGATGATGGAAAGCTTCAGCAAATGATTGCCCCAATGTTTGAGCGATTTTTGGGGATTCAACGCTTGATTTTATTTGGTTCACGAGCCAGAGGAGATTATGAGGAGCGATCTGATATTGATCTTGCCATTGACGCAGAATCGATTACTGACGAAGTATGGGATGCTATTTATTTTTATAAGGAAGAGAACCTGGACACGTTATTATCTATTGATCTTGTATGGATTCAGCGTGCTTCCGAAAGACTTCAACAAAAAATAAAAGAGGAAGGAGTAATTTTATTTGAGCGAGAAACTAAACCAAAGTTTGACTAGTGTAGAAAGAGCCTTAAAAAGGCTGGAAATTGCTCTTGTTCAGAATCTCGATAATGAGTTGGTGGTGGATGGCACCATACAACGGTTTGAATTTTGCATTGAATTGTTTTGGAAAATGTTAAAACGAGCGTTGCAAGAAGAAGGCATTGAGACAGGAACGCCTAGAGAAGCGATCCAAAAAGCATACCAGGTTAAATGGTTTGATGATGAACATTTATGGTTACAAATGTTGCATGACAGAAACCAGACAAGCCATATTTACGATGAAGAAGTGGCGATGGAAATTTATCGGCGTATCCCATCTTATCATTCAGCAATGAAAATGACATTTGAAATGCTGAAGATTAAGCTGAATTTGTCAGATTGAGAAATGGAATGGAGGAATGAAAATAAAACTAAGCAATCTAGCTTTGGTTGGATTCATGGGGATATTACCGATGAGTTTGGCAGGATGCGGTACGGGAGTTCCTCATTCAATCATTACTACCAGTCATAGGAATCTATCGCTCAATCGTCCCATCATTCCGCGAATGAAGGGGGCTGATGGGCACCAATACACTGACCTTGCAACCAATATCCCCAAGAATGCAGAATATCTTAAAGTAGAATTTATCGTCAAGGCGAATCAAAAGTCAGTCGGTGTGATGATCGGTCATCAACTGACCACGCAAGGAGCAGGGATACAGGCTCATGGCCCTATATTTTATTCAAAAGGGAATCATGTCACCGTCTATATTCCGATGGGTGTGGTATTTGAAACGATACCTAACGCTGATTTATTTGCGTATTTTCCGAATGTACAGACGCCAATTCCTAACCAACCTACGTCTGTCTGGTTACTCATGTACGGTGGGCTTACGAACAATTACATCATGACTGGTGGCGGCATGACAACGAAAGACCTGGTATCTTGGAAAGAGTATACTCGATCTCAGTTCCATCATTATCTTTCGCAAGCAGAGAAAAATGGCTGGCATATCACTCAAACAGTCAGCATGCAAAAAAATCTAACAGGATTTCTTGGCAAAAACGGATGGGCTAAGTTGCCGATGGGAGTGCCCGTGAACCTGGTACAAGCAGACGGAAATGATATTTTTGAAATTCAAGGCGTCGTGAGTCAAGCCCAACTGTTAAAACAGCAACCTGAATTAAAGGCAGGGGTTGAGGCGGCTAGTAGGCCGGCAAGATAAACAGAAAAGAAAAGCCAGACGAAGTAGTATCCAATTCACTCGTACTCCTAGTAAAATGACTATTATCCGAAGTTGAACCCTACGTGCCAATTGGTATAGACTGTCATGGATTCGTACGATCAAGGAGGACCACAGTGTTATACGCAAAAACTACGCCCAATTATGCAGGCGTGATCATTTCTGGAGACTATCGCGAACTTGATGCCTTATACATGGCATTGCATATGATTGTCGGAAATGAAAGTGATTATAGAAAATACGAGGGTCCCCGCTTGCGGGTTCTTGGTGTGTGTTATGATATCCGTCACGCGATCATGGGAGACGGTGAAATCGAGTTTGTGGATAACGGGATGGACGAGTTTAAAATGAAACTGTTGGAAGTGGTCACTCCTACCAAGAATCTGCAATTTAGTTTCAACGCAGTTGTGTCAGGAGTCCCCTACTTCTAAGCGAAGTGAAAGCGGGGGAGGAATGGCATGTATTTATTTTCAGTAATTTTAATATATAATATAATTACTGAAAAGAGGTGATGAATGTGGAACTCATACGCACCATTCGATTGAAGTTACTCGTATCACCAGAACAAGCAAGTGAACTCAACGCAACATTGAAGGCAAATCGTGATGCACTGAATTTTGCTAGTCAAGTCGCTTTCGACAATGGGGGCATTAGCGCATTTAAGCGATTGCAACAATTGACTTACCACAGGTTAAGAGAACAATTCGGACTCAAATCACAAATGGCGTGCAATGTCTGCTCTACGGTGGCAGGCACGTATGCCAGCGCCAAGAGCAATGACCGCCTCTTGTTAGCAAATTTCACTCACAGTAAGATGGTCTATTCCTACAACCGCGATTACACCATCCAACTAGAATCACAGACGGTATCTATCGGTACACTGAATAAGCGGATCAAAGTCTCTTACCTGGTGGGCGAATATTATCGCCCTTACCTTGATCACGAGATGTGGCAGAACCACTTCTTATTGATTGTGATGCCATCGTTGGGGTGGATCGTGGCATGAATTTTCTTGCCGTTGCCACCAACCAAGATGATGAAGCCATGTTCTATAAAGGCAGACACATCAAGAATGCGAAAGCTAAATTCGTCCGTCAGCGCAAAGAATTGCAACACAAAGGCACTCGGTCAGCAAAACGGAAATTGAAACAAGTAGCTGGACGAGAA
>JAJZAS010000203.1 GCA_021799325.1 Bacillota bacterium
ACGGGCTTGATTGTGCCACTTGGGCAATGGGTACTGAAAACCGCGTGCCTACAGGCGAAAGCGTGGCAGGAGAAGGGCTACGAGCCGATCCGGATGGCGGTCAATCTGTCGTTTCGCCAATTTTTGCGGCAGGATTTTATCAGCACGATTGAACGTGTCCTAAAAGAGACGCAACTTTCTCCTGAATGGTTGGAACTCGAGATTACGGAGAGTGTCATTGCGCAGGATGTTGAAATGACCATCCAGACGCTGCAGGCGTTGAAAGCGATCGGAATCTCCATTTCTATTGACGATTTTGGCACGGGGTATTCTTCTCTCAATTACATCAAACGGTTCCCCATTGACACGCTGAAGATCGATCAGTCTTTTGTGCGCGATGTGATGAAACAGCCTGAAGACGCAGCGATCATTCAGGCGATCATCACACTGGCGCAGAGTCTGCACCTTGGCGTGGTGGCAGAAGGGGTGGAAACAGAGGAACAACGGGACTTCCTCCATGCCAGAAACAATGATGAGATGCAGGGTTACCTTTTTTCGCATCCCACTAACGCTGAGAATCTTGAATTACTGTTGAAGAAAAGAGAGCGATAAGCCTGTCTACCGCAGTGCGATAACTAGGTTTGCTCCAATTGTGATACGAGGGATGCGGAATCCCATCAATCCACTCCCAGTTTGGCGAGGCGACGCTTGCCAACTGGGAGAATTTTTGTGCAAATTTTCCGCAGGGAATTATGTAGAGTGCGCGATCGGTGAGTTTTTGCAGTTTTTTGTGAAGGCTACCTGCAATGACTTGCTGAATCGAATCAAGCGCTTCGTTTGAATAGGAAAGTTTTTGATTGGTCACGCGAATCTCTTCAAAAAGGCTCCATTCCTTTTGGTACTTGTCCATGATGGGGGAGCCAGCGTAGGCGGACTTTTGAAGTGGGACCTGACAGGCGTTCATGAGTGCCACGTGGGCGAGCAGTGGGTCTTGAAGTTCATTGTTTTTTGCGGCGATTGCCAACTGTCCAAGCGGAAGTTGAAAGCGGTCAGCAAACAGGTGATGTGTCATGGACAGCCCTGAAGCTCCGGATACCGGCGCGCCGAATTTTAATTCCTGGGTATGAGGGCTTTCGAGAATAAACAAAAACGTTGCCTTTTCCGGTATAATATCGGGAACCAGATGGGACTTTGCAATCTCGTTGAAGATGCTTCGGTAATGGTTGATTAGGGAATCGTTCAATGGAAGTAGCCACCTTTTATTATGTGGATAAGTATAAGTTCACCTATGATACAATTATAACGACAACGTTGACGAAAAAAGAAGGGATACGATGGATAGGGTTCTACTTGTGATCGGCAGTTTGTTTGCGCTCCTTTCTGTGGCGCTTGGTGCATTCGGTGCTCATGCGCTTCGTAAGAAGCTGTCAAGCGATCAATTGGCAGTATACCAGACAGGCGTGCAATACCAGATGTATCACGCACTGGGCTTGCTTGCTCTCGGGATTTACGCTGCTGTGTTTGGACAAAACGGGTGGTTGTCGGTCTCCGCGTTGTTAATGGTAATCGGCGTGATTCTTTTTTCCGGAAGTCTATACGTGTTGACCCTTACTGGTAAACGGGGGTTTGGGGCAATTACTCCACTTGGAGGTTTGTCCTGGATCATTTCCTGGTTGCTCTTTATGATTGCGGTGATCGCAAAATGAAAAACCAACGCTTGCGAATCGTCGTGAAAATTGGTTCAAGCAGCATCACCGAGGAAAACGGCCAGTTGTCGTTGACGAAACTTGAATCCTATATCGACCAATTGGCGCGACTCGATCAAGAGGAGAACGTCCAACTCATCCTCGTCTCCTCCGGTGCCGTGGCGCTAGGCATGGCCCAACTTGGCTGGCGTCGCAAAGAAAGCACCATACCTGAGAAGCAGGGTGCAGCAGCGGTGGGGCAGGGATTACTTATTCACGCCTACCAACAGTCTTTTGGAAAAAAAGGCATCGACATCGCCCAACTTCTTTTGACAAAAGCGGATATTGAGGATCGCAAGCGGTTTGTGAACATTCGCAACACAATGGAAACTCTTTTGCATTATGGCGTGGTTCCCATTATCAATGAGAATGATACGGTAGCCGTCGAGGAAATACGCTTTGGCGACAACGATACGCTGAGCAGTTTTGTCGCGATGGTGGCGGATGCAGACCTGCTAATTTTACTAACCGATGTGGACGGACTATACACTGCTAATCCCAGGATTGATTCCAATGCGACCAAAATCGATGAGGTGTGGGACATCGATGATTCCATCGACCAGATGGCTGGCGGACAAGGAAGCGACCGGGGAACCGGTGGAATGCGGACCAAAATCACCGCCGCTAAAATCGCGACCACATCTGGCATCGATGTGGCTCTTGCGTCTAGTGAAACGCAAGATGTGTTGGTGCGTATTATCCATCACGAGAAAATCGGTACCTGGTTTCACGCTAGGTCTGGTGAATTGACGGCCAAAAAGTCATGGATGATGTTTGGGACGAGGACGGAAGGGCAATTGGTGATTGACGGGGGAGCGGCGAGTGCGGTAATGAAGGGAAATGGAAGTTTGCTTTTACCTGGAATTGTCGCCGTTCATGGCGATTTTCAAGAAGGGGCGGTCGTGCGCATAGAAAAAGAGGACGGTCAGGAAATTGGCAAGGGCATATGCAATTTTTCTGCCTGGGATTTGCGATTATTAATAGAAAGAAGCCATCAAGGAGAATCGATGCGAAACATGCAGGAAGCGGTGCATCGCAATCAACTAGTATTGACAAGTTCACTGAACGGGGGAGAGAACCATCGACGACTTGAAAGCTTACATTGACCAATTGGCCATTCATGCCAAACAAGCAGCCACCCAATTGGGTGTCATGACAAGCGGAGAAAAGAATGAGTCATTGCTTACGATCGCAGAATTTTTAGAAAAAAATTCGCAACTGATTCTTGAAGCCAATGCGCTTGACATTCAGGAAGCTCGCTTGCATGGTATGGGAGAAGGCAAACTTGACCGCCTGCGGCTCACGGAGGAACGCATCCGGCAAATGGCGCAGGGACTTCGTCAAGTGGCAGACCTTGCTGATCCCATTGGGGAAGTGATCGAATCTTGGCAGCGTGAAGATGGATTGCAACTTGAAAAAGTACGCGTGCCGATGGGCGTGATCGCGATGATTTACGAATCCCGGCCTAATGTAACGATAGACGCGGCTGCCCTGACCATCAAAACCGGCAATGCAGTTATTTTGCGCGGTGGCAAAGAGGCGATCCACTCCAATCAGGCGCTTGTGGAGGAGATTCGCAAAGGGCTTTTGCAAAGTGGTTTGCCGGAAACGTCCGTTCAGTTGGTGGAGCGTACCGAGCGTGAATCTGTCGATGTCCTGATCAAGGCCAAAGGGATGATTGACCTCGTCATTCCTCGTGGCGGGGCGGGGCTGATTAGTCACGTGACACAAAATGCCTATGTGCCAGTGATCGAAACAGGAGTGGGAAATTGCCACGTATATGTGGACGAATTGGCAAATCCCC
>JAJZAS010000204.1 GCA_021799325.1 Bacillota bacterium
GTGGGGGGATATTTGTGTCATCTTTTGAAGAGACGATGCAATTTCGCTTGCGTCCGGATGAACCGACCCGCGCTGAACGGGTATTGCTCTTAGCCTATGAGGCGCTTACCGAGAAGGGGTACAATCCCATTCATCAAATTTCGGGCTACCTGATTTCTGGCGATCCTGCGTATATCACCAGTTATAAGGATGCGCGCGATGCCATTCGCCGTGTGGAACGCGATGAATTGATCGAGGAGTTGGTCAGGTTTTACCTAGCCACCAAATTGCCATGAAAATAATGGGGATTGATTATGGCGATGCTCGAATCGGGTTGGCCTTGAGCGATGATTTGCAGATCACGGCGCAGGGATACGATGTGCTTGAAGTGAAGAAAAACCGCAATGTCCTCGAGGATATTGCGAGAATCGCAAAGACGGAACACGTGTCCCTGTTTGTGGTCGGATTGCCAAGGAATATGAATGGCACCTATGGAGAACGTGCGGTTATTACACGTGAGTTTGGTGAAAAATTGACTTCTTTTACATCGATACCTATCGAATGGATAGATGAACGCCTCACCACCGTCAGCGTGAACCGAATGCTTGTTGAAGGCAATGTCAGTCGTCAGAAACGCAAAAAAGTGGTGGATAAACTGGCAGCGGTGTTGATTTTACAAACCTATTTAGACCGCAGCAAAGGGAGGCCTTGACTTGCTGGATGATCTGTTAATGGGGCAAGTGGTACTAAATGATGAGCAGGGAAAAGAAGAGACATTCAGAGTGGTACGCGTGCTTGAGATGCAGGAGAAGCATTACGTGCTGCTACAGTCCATCGATGATCCGCGAGACGATTTGCTGATTTTGCGAGTCGAAGGCGATGTGGAGTCAGATGAAGCTACTCTTGTCGGCATCGATGATGATGAAGAGTGGGAAGAAGTGGCGGAAGCCTTTGATGAACTTTTATTTGACATTGATGAAGACTGAAGATAAAGGACGGTAACGCTTAGTCAATGGGGAAGCGGAGAAAGCCTTGGTGGAAGCGAAAATCAACACGTTCTCTCGGAATCCTGGCAGCACTGGTTATCATTGTGCTGGCTTTTTTTGTGGGGATCAATAATCTGTCTCGTAGCCCCAATGGAACGCCTGGCCGGAAGATCTGGGTGAACATTCAAAGCGGTCTTGGTAGCCAAGCCATCGGTCAATTATTGCAGGAAAAAGGGATCATTGAAAATGCCTTCTGGTTTCGCGTTTACCTCTGGTGGTCGCATCAAGGGGCGGATTTACAAGCCGGCAATTACCTGTTCAAATCAGGAATGACTTTTCCTCAGGTGGTAGAGGAGTTGAAGATCGGCGCTGCCCGCTATAATACCGTGATGGTGACGGTGCCGGAAGGGTTCACCGTGGCACAGATTGCCACGTTACTGGGAGAGGACAAGCTATGCACGCCAAAGGCTTTTATCCAGGCAGTGGACCATGGCACTTATCCTGAATCTTTTATCAAGCAAATTCCTATACATAGCGGGATTCAATTTCGCTTGGAGGGTTATCTATTTCCTAGTACCTACGCTATTATCCGCGGGGAGAGCGCTCATCAGATCGTGCAGACCATGCTCGCGCAAATGCAAAGTGTTTGGACAAACTCTCGACTGGCCGCAATCCGTAAGGAAGGACTCACCCTTAATCAGGCGCTTACGATCGCGTCCATGGTGGAGCGAGAGGCAAGGATCTCTAGTGATCGCCCACTTATCGCCAGCGTTATTTTTAACAGGCTGCACCATCAGCCGCCCATGCACCTGAGAATCGATGCAACGGTGGAATATGCGCTTGGCTATTACCATGGTTACACACAAAACCTGACTATGAATGATCTCTTTGTAAATAGTCCCTATAACACGTATATGCATCGGGGATTGCCACCCGGTCCCATTGCCAATCCTGGGCTTGCATCGATTCTGGCCGTCCTTCATCCAGCCCATACGAATTACCTGTACTATGTGGCGAAAAATGATGGGAGCGGGGGTAGTTATTTTGCCACCACTTATGCCGAACAATTGAAAAATGAGGCGCGTAGTCAGGCAAATGCTGCAAAATTAGCTCATTAGAAGTGTCCCATGCGCATAGACTTTTTTACATTTCAGAGCGAAATGCAGGGAGGTCCGGCCATGGGCATCATTACATTGGTAGCAGTAATGGTGCGGGAATTTTTTCTATTTGTCTCCTATGTCAAAAATCATACTTTTCCGCAACCTTTAACCAGCGCAGAGGAAGAACTATACTTGCGCCGTTTTCAGCGTGGAGACGAAGAAGCCCGCAATATGTTAATTGAACATAACCTGAGATTGGTGGCCCACCTTGTCAAAAAATACGACCATGGACAAGTGGAGAGCGAAGACTTGATTTCGATTGGAACCATTGGGCTCATCAAGGGCATACAGACCTACAAACCGGATAAAGGGGTAAAGCTTGCTACGTATGCAGCGAGATGTATCGAGAACGAGATTTTGATGTTTATGCGATCTGCTAAAAAAACTCGCAGGGACATTTCCCTTCATGAACCGATTGGTCAGGATAAGGAAGGCAATGAAGTGGCGCTTCTCGATCTTTTGGGAACGGATGGGGAAGAAGTGATCGATTCTGTTCAAATGCAGATGGACAGGGAGCGGATTTATCAGGTGCTCGCTTCCTTAAGTCCAAGAGAGCGAGAAATTGTCTGGGCGAGGTTTGGGCTTGTCGGCGGGGAAGAAAAGACCCAACGGGAAATCGCGAAAGAACTAGGTATCTCAAGGTCCTATGTCTCGCGGATTGAGAAGCGTGCACTTGAAAAATTGTATGATGAGTTGGATCGACCATTGCGGTGATTCGCTTCAGGATGAACTTGGATATTTTTTTGCCCTGTGATACCATGAATCCCAACGGAAGATAAGGCGGGGGTCTGGTTGTTGTCGTTCTTGCGGCCGCGTGAATTTGTGACTTCTATTTATGATATCAATTTACCTCACCACTATGAGAGGGGACTGCGGTCCATCCTCACGGATCTCGATAATACGCTTGTGGAGTGGAATTCTCCTGTGGCCACCCCCAAGTTAATGGCATGGCTGGAAGATGCGAAGACAATAGGGTTTCAGGTCTGCATTATCTCCAACAATGAGGAGACAAGAGTGATGGAGTTCGCCAAGTTGATCGGTATTCCTGCTGTTTATAAGGCAGGAAAGCCCAGAAAGAGGGCGTATCGTAAAGCGATGGCGATGTTGTCCACCACTCCTCATGAGACGATGATGGTGGGTGATCAGATATTTACGGATGTGCTTGGTGGAAACCGGCTCGGACTATACACGATTCTGGTGAAGCCCATCCATCAGCAGGAATTCATTGGGACGAAAGTGATGCGAATATTGGAGCGTTTGGTGCTCAGGCAAATGCCGGAGCCAACGATAAATAAGGTGAATGAGAAAAGTGAGCGGTGAAGCCATTTGAGTATTATTTGTTCAGGATGTGGAGCCTCGCTTCAAATGGAGCGGGAAGGGGAAAGA
>JAJZAS010000205.1 GCA_021799325.1 Bacillota bacterium
CAATGATGGAGAAGCCAAACGCCTAGCTTCCGAGGCAAGATCATTATTTGACGTGTTCCATTGGCTCGAATCCTCGATTGAAGCAGAATTGATCCTTGTTCGCCAAGCGCTAGAGCAAGGCGACCTTGACTATGCACGGGAGCACCTTTTTTCCTGCGAAACAAGGAGCACCACATTTGCGGACGAGTGCATGCGCTCTCGCATGCTTTACTTGGAGAGCGAACTGGCATTCCAGCAAGGCGAAGAGGAACACGGCTTATCTTTACTGGAGCAGACACTCACCCTCTGTACCAGCCCGAATGATGATCGCAGCAAAGCCTATTTGCGCGGAGCCATCGTAGCGGAAAAAATGAAAAATTACGACTTAGCCATCACCTTTGCTGATGCGGCCTATTCAGAAAGTCTCCAGCTTAACCAGTTTGTCATGGCAGCGGACGCCTCCAAGATGTTGGCAAGGCTCTATCGAGACAGCGGGCAAGTTGAGCGTGCAGAAAAGAGCCTGCGTGCGCTCGAGGCTAATTGTAAGGTTTGATCTCACAAAAAAAGCCAGGTGCAGGAATGCTTGCACCTGGCTTTTTTAGTAGATTTCTCACTGTTGACTTTCGTATACGGCCACACGGTTTCGGCCTTTTTGCTTGGAACCCACGTACATGGCGCGGTCCGCGAGGCGCAATAATTCGAGTGGGGAATCCCCCATATCTGGGTATGATGCAATGCCGACACTCACCGTGATCCGCACAGGCATGCTGACTGCTTGTCCCACTGGCGGAAGGGCCATCGGTGTGCTTTCAATCGATTTTCGTAACCGCTCTGCAATTTGCTTGCCAACATCGAGCGTGGCCCCAGGCAAAATCACAGTAAATTCCTCGCCCCCATAGCGGCAGACCACGTCCATTTCTCGCACCATTTCCTTCAAGAGCGTGGCAATCCCCTTCAACACCTCGTTACCCGCCAAATGTCCATAGGTATCATTGATGTGCTTGAAATGATCAATATCCAGCACTAGAAGCACCAGCCCTGTTTGCTCGCGAGTACAAGTGTGACAAAGTTCAGGGATGATTTTCTCAAAATACCGATAATTATAGAGTCCAGTCAGGTCATCGATGTAATTTCGCTCCTGTGTCTTTTCAAAGCGCCGCAAATTCCATAGCACAATCGAAGCATTCGTAGCGAGAATCTGCACCATTTCCTGATCTTTTTTCGTATAGGCGTTGGTTTCTTCGTGCGTGAGTGTCAAAACCCCCATCGCCTCATTCTGATATACAATCGGAACTGCAAGAATAGACGCCCCTGGAGTTGGCGTATCGTAATCTTCTTTAATGGGCAGTTCATCACGTTTTCGCCGCATATAAGTCTTTTTATTGGAAAACGCAAGCCCTGTCACCCCGATGTGCGGCTGGATGATAACATCAAACATCTTCTCTTCGATGTCTTGGCTAGGGCCTTTGACCGCCATAGGGAAAAGCACTTGCCTGTCCTCACTCCAACCAAAAAAGTAGCAGGTGACCGTATCAACGAGTTGAACCGTGCCTTCTACAAGTGCGGCCAAAAGTTCCTTCTCATCTGATTTTACACTTAGCTTCGCCGTCACTTGATTGATCAGCGTGAGCTGGCGATTCGACAAAATGAGGTCGTAATACAGCCGAAACATGTAAAGAATCACGGCAAAAGGAATCGCAATATAGAAGATGGAAAACGCTCCATACGAATGGAGAAAGAAAAGAAGGAGCCACGAGGTGACCACTTCAATAACGAGCGCGACGAGGTCCCAGTAGATACCGCGAACCCATTGGTCCAATTTTCCAAGTGATAGCATGTAGGAAAACGAAATAAAGTAATTGAGTAACAAGTGGACAATGATAAATAGGATGATCGGTACGGCAATTCGTAAGAGGGGAAGTTGAAAATGGACGGGGAATGGTCCTCCAAAACCACGATAGGCTGCCGCAGCGCCTAGAACCATGATCGTATACATGCCGAAATTGGCTAATGCACTAGTTCCCTTGATCTGTTTGCCGGCCACCGCTTTACTGATCGCCCAGGCAAGAAGCATCCCTACTAGGGTGACGATCGGACCAAATTGAAGAAACATAGGGAGTTCTATCCCCATCGCGATATTGATCGACTGACTTCCAACCCGAATGGGATACGACTGGGCGATGATGAGCATTAGCGCATAAACGCCAAGCAGCAGCCAATCGATCCCATGAATGGAGACAGGTGGGGTAGTGACAAAGTCGCCTACAAGAAGCGCAACGGCGGTTATCGTGAGAAGCGTTAGAAATGCCCGAATTCGAATCGAAGCATTCATCTACTTCCCCCCAGTCCCAAATGAATGATTCTATACTACCTCGTTAAATTCTATCACATCCATGTGTTTCCTGCCTAACCAATTCCCAATTTACAATAATTGCTCCCAAGCCTTCAAAAACTGGTGAATATCGCGTTCATCTTTCATGGCTGCTACCAGTGCCTGCGACCTTCTGTTAGAATTCAGCAGCGCGAGCACATCAGAGACCCCTCTGGCATCAGAACTTGCCACATACGTGACAAACGGATGAGTAGGTTGAAGCCTCGACACGATCTGATAGGTTTCAGAGGAAGCGCTCGTGTCGATGATAAACAAATCGCCTGCGTCTTTCCCCTGCATAAACCCATGCAACGACAACTTGCGAACAAACCATTCTATCCAGCCCTCTGCCTCCTCGACGATCACAATGGCCGCCGGAGACCAGTGGTGAACGGCATTATTTTTAGAAAAATGAGACACCATCTGATAGACGATCATCACCAAACCATAGCCCGCAAGAAGCACGACGAGAATATCAGTGAATAGCACATACACTGCCTCCCTCCATCGACACGCTGTTCCGGATGGTGTGCAGTGTATGCGCCCATAGTGGTAGATGCCACTTTTTTAATCAAAAAACTTATTGAAGTCCTGCAGCCTCACGCAATTGATCGGCTTTATCCGTTCTTTCCCAAGGCAAATCCAAATCCAGGCGGCCAAAGTGGCCATACGCTGACGTCTGCTTGTAAATCGGTCGCCGCAAATCGAGTGACTGGATAATCCCAGCCGGACGCAGGTCAAAAAATTGGTGAATGAGTGCGACAATTTGGTCTTCTGGAATTTTCCCAGTGCCAAACGTGTCGACCATGACGGAGACAGGACGCGCAACGCCAATGGCGTAAGCGATCTGCACCTCACATTTGTCGGCAAGTCCCGCAGCCACAATGTTTTTTGCTACATAACGCGCCGCATAAGCGCCAGAGCGGTCGACCTTAGTCGGGTCTTTTCCTGAAAACGCACCGCCACCGTGCCTGGCATAGCCGCCATACGTGTCAACAATGATTTTTCTGCCAGTCAGTCCCGCATCCCCTTGTGGACCGCCAATGACAAAACGGCCCGTGGGATTGATTAGGTATTTGGTGTTGTCATCGATAAATTGTTCTGGCACCACTTGCTTGACCACTAGTTCGATCATATCCCGCTCAATCGTCTCACG
>JAJZAS010000206.1 GCA_021799325.1 Bacillota bacterium
TACCTTGATTATAATAGTTAGAACTTACAAGCAGGGGGTCGACGGTTCGAATCCGCCACTGCCCATACGCAACAAATCGCGACAATTCAACAAAAAGTAGATGGTGGGCTGGAAACAGTCTACCATTTATTTTTTATCATGTTCCGAATTTGTTCCGATTTTTTTTCGAGTTAAGATGGCAGCGATTTTCTCTGTGGCAGCCTCTTGCATGGTTTCAGTGACGTGACTATATGTGTTCGCTGTGACGTTGATGTTGGAGTGGCCCAAACGTTCCGACACGATCTTCATTGCAACGCCCTCTTGTAGCAAGAGTGTGGCATGGGTATGACGCAAATCGTGGAATGAGATGTCCGGTAGATAGGTTTTGGCAATACCAATTCTAATGTCACGCGCAAGCGTCGCGGGATCGATTGGAACCCCATCGAAACGTGAAAGGATGAAATTTGATTCATTAGGAGTGTCAATGAATTTTTTTCGCCATTCAGTTAACGTTTCAATAAGTTCCTGGTCAACGGGAATTGGACGTATGCTTGTTATAGTTTTGGGATTAGAAACATAATCTTGACCGTTTCTACGCTGTCTGGAACGAACCACACGAATAATTTTCCGCTCCCAGTCTACATCTCTCCACTGCAGTCCACATATTTCTCCTCTACGCATTCCTGTATGTAAAGTAATGATTGCCGCAACGTAAGTATATGGTCGATGGATTTCAAGCCAATCTAGGAGGGTCTGCGCCTGATCTGCTGATAATATGTTTCGACGTTCAATCTTAGCGGATGGCGGATCCACCCTCACCATCGGTGAGCTAGTGATGATGCCGCGTCTCACGGCACGGTTCAACGCAGTTCTGAGCACTCGGTGAATACGATGTACGGAAGAATTGGCGAGGTGTTGATCTGCTAAGATCCGATACATATGCTCTATTTCAGTATGGGTAAGTTTATTGAGCTCGATATTTCCAATGTGTTTTTGGATGATCTGTGACGAATACATATAGGTTTCCCAAGTTCTCATCGCCACTGTCTCTTTGATACTGTTGGTCCAGGTAGAAAGGTATTCATGCACGGTTAGTTTGCTGGTGCTGGGGGTGCCTTCATTCATTTCCACTAATGCGATTCTTAATGCCTCTTGAGCCTCTTTTTTAGACGCAAATCCACTTTTTCTGATTTGCGGATAGCTGCCCTTTACCGGGTCAAACGGCAAATTAATGATGTATTGCCATTTATCATCCCTGCGACGAACAGTTCCAGTAACCACACCAATCATCCCTAACGTTCGAGCATTGATCTCTCAATAATTTCACAAGCTGTCTTTGATAAAATATAGTCGTTATAGCAAAGGGGTAAATTCATGGAAATACCATTAATGAAAAACAACATAATACACTTTGTGAATAGTGACGATATTTTATATGTCAGGTCTGATAAGCATCAAATCACCATTCGGACGTATGAAGGTGAGTACCATCCACTTAGAACCCTGCATGATTTTCAGCAACTATTACATTTTGAGCAAGTGGATAAGTCTGCGATCATACAGTTGAAAAATGTAACAGAGTACGATCCTTTCCATAGGGTCGTTTATTTTCGTCAAAGTAGTATAGAATTACGATGTTTTGTATCGCGTAGAAATGCACAAAAAATAAAAAGACACATAGAGCATTGAACCGTTCATGCCACATAATCGGTATATACAATTCGCCCCATTTCGACATTTATTTACACTTTGGTGTGGTAAATCATGTTATAATTTAGTTGATTGCACCAACAGAACATATGTTCTATAATTGAGCAAGTCAATTACTTATAGGAACTGAGGTGTCTGCATGGAAGAAATTGTACATTTTTTGGAATCCGCTACAGTTGATGAAGTAACGGTGCTTATCGACAAATTGGCCGAACGTGCGGAGCTTTCCAAGCTAGAGCAGATACTCATTCACAAGCGGAAGGGAATGAGAGTTGTATCATCTTTTACGAATACGGCGGATCAGACCTAATACGTATTCCTTGTCTTCATCGTTAAGTGACTTATATTCTTCGATAAAATCCAAATCTTCTTTGTTTAGTTTGGTGGAATCATTCTGTAGTTGGTCTTCATAGCCTGCGACGAGATACCCGACTGACACTTCATAAAGTTCTGCGATGCGTTCTAAGATTTCTAGGTCGGGTTCTCGATAGTCCCTTTCATATCCCGATAACGTAGTATTGGGAATGTGTAGCTTTTTACTGACGTAGATTTGACTCCAACCGTTTTTCTGGCGTAAAGCTTTAAGTCGTTCCCCGAGAGTGGCCATCTTTTTACCCCTTTCCAATCCATCATCAATCTATCACAGTAACGCCAAACGAAAATTAATTTACTCAATAAGCTAAAAAATACTTGAAATGCGCGTTTAGCGTATGTATAATAAGTATAAATATATTAAGTCTTACGCGGACAGAGGTGGTGATACTGATGCAACAAGATACACTTGGTACTCTTTTACGCGATCGCCGTCAAGAGTTGGGAATTTCCGAGAGGGAGATCACGCGCAAGCTTGGTTTTAAATCTCCCACATCTTACTGTGATATTGAGCATGGCAGAAAGAAAACTATCACCCTCGGCCAGCTACGAGTCATTGCTGAGATTCTGAATTTAGATCTCAACACGCTTATTTATGACGAAAGATTGCGCGATACGCGCATACCAATTCATTACGCGGATTTTGATAAGGATGAGACCGCATGAATGATTTCGAATTACCGGAGTTTTTTGGATATGTCGAGATGGCAAAATATCTTGACATATCCCGTACTCAGGCATACAACATCGCACAGCAAAATGGGTTTCCAGTCGTCGTTTTATCGCCGCGTGTGCATCGGATACCGCGTCAACGATTTCTGGAATGGCTAGATGATCGTGCGCTGAAAGCGATGCAGACGGTGAAGTAAGTCGTATCAGACACAGAAAATGGTGATGCTCCACTGGTCGTCACTTAGTATGGTAGCAAATTCAGAAGTTTGGTGGACGGTAACGTGCATCGCAGTGATTTCACCATGCTCATGTTTGATAACAAGTGTGCCGTCATCCACTGAAATGTGGCGAATAATAGTGTCAATGCGATTTATAAGATTGCCTGATTTTGTCATGAGAATGACAGAAATATTCTTAAAGTTTTCCAATGTTTCATCTCCATTAAAAAAAATAAATCCCCTCCTTAACCGCTTGTTTAAGGGGATGGTGAGTGAGTAGGAAAATAAGTGTTTCAAAATCTAGTTCAGAGTATACGGCCATAGGATGAAGAAGCGAAACCCAATGTATATACACAAAATGCAAGGGATTCGCCCTATACCCACCATTCATGACGCAAGTGTCGTGTGATATTTGAAAGGAGGTGAGAAAAAGAATGTTCAGCAATCGGGAATTTGGTAAAGCACTACGTGAACTACGGCACGAAGCAATGATTAGCCAGGAGGCAATTGC
>JAJZAS010000207.1 GCA_021799325.1 Bacillota bacterium
TGAACGGACTTGGCAATCCGTTGCCGAATGAATTTGTCGTGAAGGCCGATAGTCCAAAGACGATTCCGCAACTCGCAAGTTTAGTCAGTAAGATCAAGGGTATTCAAAAAGTGCAGTACGGCGCTAGCTTTATCCCGAGGATGCTATCTATTTTTACAATTGTGCGAGATACCTCGATCATTTTTATCATCGCGCTGGTGATCATGGGGATGTTTCTCATTTCCAACACGATCAAAATCACGATTTTTACTAGGCGTAGGGAAATTGAAATTATGAAACTGGTGGGAGCAACGGACGGGTTCATCCGCGGTCCATTTTTTGTAGAAGGGACGCTGCTTGGCCTCATTGGCGCCTTTATCCCCAGCGTCATCTTGAACCAAGGCTATTATTTCATCCAAAAAAATGTGGTCCTGTTTCCCCCATTTGCACTGATGCCAGATCCGATTGTGATGAACAAAGTGTTACCCATTTTATATGCAGTGGGGCTGTTAATCGGAGCATGGGGTGGAATCATGTCGATGCGCAGGTATTTGAGAGTCTAATTTGGCAGTGATACCTTCTGCCTTGTCCGCATAAATTGTACTAACTTGTGGACAGGTCAGGAGGTGCTGCGGTGCGCCTGCGAAGACGTTTTGTGAAATGGGGTCAGACTGCAACACTGGTGGCGATTACAGCTTTTGCCACTTGGTCGGGATTAAAATGGAGCGGTGTGGATTTTTCCCCGCTTGCTGCGAATCCTTCCTATCATAAATTTCTACAGACGTATTCAAGGTTGACGGAAAGCTACTATGAAAAGTTGAACCCCAACCAGTTGATGGAAGGGGCAATCAGCGGAATGGTCCATTCTGTCGGAGACCCTTTTTCCATGTACATGAATCCGGTGCTTTCCGCGCGGTTCAGGGAATTAGTCTCTTCGGAGTTTCAGGGGATCGGCGCGGTTTTAAGTGAGCAGAATGGCCAATTGGTGGTGGCGACTGTACTTCCTGGTTCGCCCGCCGCTAAAGCTGGTTTGGAAAGGAACGATGCGGTGCTTTCCATTAACGGGAGAGCCACGGGGAGTCTTTCGCTGGAGCAAGCGGTCGAATTGATTCGTGGAAAAGCGGGAACGAGCGTTCGCTTGAAGGTGATGCGGGGTCAATCTGTTTTTACAAGAGATGTGTTGCGGCAAAAGATTGTAGAACCAACTGTTTTCATGAAGCTGTATCCTCATCACATTGGTTATCTGCTGATCACGGAATTCAGTGAAAATACAGATGCCGTATTTTTAAATGACCTGGAGCAGTTGAAACAAAACGGCGTAAAAGGGCTGATCATCGATGTCCGGGATGATCCCGGTGGGTATTTGCAAAGTGTCGATAAGATTGCCAGTTACCTCTTGCCAAAAAATGCGGTGATCGCACAGATAGCTGGACGAGATGGGGCACGTAAGGTGCTTCGAGCAAACGGTGACTTGTTGCCAGTGCCCAAAGTTTGCCTCGTCAATGGGGAAACGGCAAGTGCTGGTGAAATCCTTGCCGCTGCGCTTCAAGAATCAGGTGGCGTGCCACTCGTTGGGGAACGCACATATGGCAAGGGGACCGTCCAGGAAACAGAACAATTCAAGGATGGTTCCAGTCTTAAATTGACGGTGGCGCGTTGGCTAACTCCCAAGGGGGTATGGATTCACCGCAAAGGAATTGCTCCCAATTTCAAGGTGCCAACACCCACGTATTATCATTATCCGGCACTGCCTATGTCTCTTAGGACGCCGTACAAGATTGGCGATAATCAGGTGAGCATCGCCGTTTTGCAACGGATATTGCTTGCACTTCATTATTTCCCTGGACGCACGGATGGATATTACAGTCAAAGTACGTATGAAGCGGTCATGGCATTTCAACGTGCCCATCAGTTAAAGCCAACCGGAGAAGTGGATGGCAGTACTGCCTATGCGCTTAATGTGGCGCTGTTACAGCAGAAGCAAAACAACGATCCCCAGCTTTTAACAGCGGTGGGGTACATTGAACACCTGATTATAAAATAGGCAGGAATTTAGAGAAACTTGTAGAACTAATCTTCTAGAGTGATTGTGGTACGGTTGAACGTGGGAAAGGGAAGATAGATGTGCACATCGGTATGGCGATTGCTGAAGGAGTAACCCAACTTCCGCTTGCGCCTGTAATCTACTTGTTGATGTTGTTGTATGTGATGGCACAGTACCAGCGAGGCCAAATCATGGAGAGATCCATACTGGGGATGAAAATGGGTTCCTTCCTTGGCTACTGGTGGAGGTCTGTGGTTTTTGGACTGATAGTTGGCATCATTTTGAGTGGCGGAATTTATCTGGTCCGCCATTATTTTTTGTTCAATTGGTCAGCAGCACTTTCATGGCAACTATGGGCATTGCTGTTGGTGCTCGTATTGATTGATGCCAGGTTGGCAGATATTGCTTATGCGGGGCCGATATTGATGGTGCTAAACGCTATTTTGTTAGTGATTCCTCATTTTCACTATTCATGGGGACTCAGCTACGATCAAATGCACTCATTGCTTTTGGTCACAGGTGGGGCGCAACTTTTGTCTGGTCTTTTGGAAATTTTGAACTGGGGACAAATGGCTTCTCCTATTTACGTGAAAAGTAAAAGGGGTCAAGCGGTGGGGATGTTTTTGCTTCAGGCTTTTCGCCCGATCCCTCTGCTATTACCCTATTTGGGAGTGCTTTTGCCAACTGCCATATTCACTGGAATAAGTGGCTACTCTCTTTCGTCAGAAAGCGGCCGATTGATGCGTAGCAAAGGAATGGCCATTGCGCTAACCGGCTTACTGGTTTTGGCTGGTAGCTTCTTTCTTGGGACAAGCATTACAGCTCTACTGATTACGGCAGTCGTTCCACTACTGATTAGAATTGGTCTGTTGAATGTATTTCAGATTCTCAATAAAGACAACCTCCCCATCTACGTGCGACCTGCCCGCGGTGTGCGTGTACTTGCGGCCATCGAGCAAAGTCCTGCCAAGCAATTGGGGTTGAAACCTGGGGAAATTATATTAAAAATCGGCAATATTCTTGTGAACAGTCCTTATGATATTCACTTTGCCATTGACCAAAATCCTGCTTATGTTAAGCTTGAAGTGGTAGATACGAGAGGTGAATCAAGATTCATTGGTACGCCAATTTTTGCAGATGGTCCTAGCCAGTTAGGGGTAATCATGGTTCCTGATGAGCACCTGCACCAATTTCGCGAAGTGTATGACTTTGGCAGATGGAATTGGGTCTGGCGATGGTGGGCAAGAAATCCGATCAAAACGAAGCAAATTGGCCATTCAAACGTGATGGCTTCAAAAGAAAACCAATCCATGTGACACTTGTGATAAAATTAGATTTCAAAATATGATATGGTTTCTGTTTTACATAGATAGAGGGGAAATTATATGGATCTCACCACTTTGATAGGCCTTATCACGAAATTCGGAATCATAA
>JAJZAS010000208.1 GCA_021799325.1 Bacillota bacterium
CATGGCGGAGAGTTCACAAGCGATTAAAAATGATTCTAACCAATCGCTATCTTTAGCAAGTGCTGTTCAAGAAATAGCCGCACAATCAAACCTGCTTGGCCTCAATGCCGCCATTGAAGCGGCGAGGGCTGGTGAATTGGGGCGCGGTTTTTCAGTGGTTGCAGATGAAGTGCGAAAAATGGCAGATCAGAGCAAAGTAAACGCTAAACAGATTGAAGCGCAGCTCTCACATGTCAATGAAGAAGTGACACTGCTCAATCAAAATGTGGAGGAAATATCGACGTTGTCCGAAGAACATACGGCAAGTATGGAGGAGTTTTCCTCGTCGTTTGAACGCCTGCGCAACAAGGCACTGGAGCTTACACGCAAGGAATAGTGCATTATTGCAACCTTCAATCAATCTGATGAACGTCAGAAATGAATTTCCAAAATTGATTCCGATCCGATTTATGTGCCTTGCTTTCGTATAATGCTTGATCAGCATAATGCATGAGGTCAATTGGTTTGATGATATCTTTGTAGGGATAGAAGCACACACCTGCACTGATGCCGACCTTGACTCTCACTTTATTTTGAAGAGAAATAGGGTGGGATACCGATTTTTCCACCTTAAACAGCGTACTCATGATCTGATCCATATGAGTCATATTTTCAAGGATCAACACAAACTCATCACCGCCAAGTCGAGCAACGAAGTCAGTGGGATGTAACGAGTTTTGCAACCGCTTGCTTATGATTTGAAGCACCAGGTCACCCTGATCATGCCCATGTGTGTCATTGACCGTTTTGAATCCATCCAGGTCCATCATGATCAGTGCCAACCGAGTAGCGCTACGGTCTGCGCGCGCGATGGCCTGGCCCATGTATTCTTCGAGATATCGGCGATTTGGCAAACCAGTCAGGCTGTCGAAGAGCGCTGCATGCTCCAATTGTACGGTCAATTCATGGCGCTCTGTGACGTCTACGCTTGTCCATATGATTGTCGGATGGTTGGAATCGTCGTTTACTCGTTTTCCGGAAATCTCCACATAGAGCTGTTGGCCATCTCGGGTAAAGACAACCAAATCCCGCATTTCCCCCTGTCCTTGTGTTAACACTGTTTGAGAGATTTGGGCCATGCGTTCATTTTCTTCATCATTGGGGTATACCACTGAAGTGGGAAGGCCAATTAACTCTTCCGCGCTGTCGTAACCCATCATATCTAAGAAACGCTGATTGACTTCTGTGATCACTCGCTCCGGATATCGCACTAAGTCAATTGCTGCTACTGTATTGTCAAGGAGCAGTGTTTTTTGTGCATTTAACTTTCGGATGCGGATTTCGTTCTGATGACGTTCCGTTACCTCCACATGGGTCCAGATAATTCTTTGCGTTCCGTCGAGGTTATCAAACCGTTGGCCTGAGAGGTCCACATAGATGATGGAACCATCCAACCTCCGATAAGGCACATCGCGCAAGATGCCCTTCCCATCTGCCAACACTTTTTTAGAAAAAGAGCCTACCAATTCGTAAGTGGTGGTGTCCGGATAGAATTCACTGCCTGCATGACCCACCAGTTCTGCTTCCGACTTGGCACCGTATATTTCTAACATTCGGGGGTTGATTTTCTCAATGACTCTTTCTGGATAACGCATCACATTGACGCCAGCAGTCATACTATTCAATAGGGTGTCGTTAAATTGGCTAATTTGTCGTTCCTGTTTTGCGAGATCCAGGCGGTCAAGACCGTAGCCTATATTGTCGGCGAGTTCCAGCAGTAGGGCTTGAAGTTCTTCGTCAAAATTGGTTTCTTCCCCATGTGAGATAGCAAAAATGGCCCATGCATTCCCATTTCTAAGAAGGGGGATCGTGGTGGTTCTTTTCATTCCAAAATGTTCAATGCGATCTCGCCAAGGACTCATGGATGAATCCTGACCAAGTTGCACATCAAAAACAGGACGGTGTGTACGCCAGGCCCGTCCTACAGGGCCGTTTCCCTCCGGCAGATCAGCCCTTGTAGAGATGCGCATGTTTTTCAGATAGCCTAACTCTCCCGCGGCAGCCAAAACCTGAAACCATCCCTCTTCATTCGGCTTAATAATCCAGGTCAATTTGCAGTCGGTGTATTGCACTGTCAGAGAACACACGTGTTGTAGCAGTTGGTTTTCTTCCGTATCGTGTGCCATGGCTTCACTGACGCGGGCCAATAATCGATGAAAATCTCGGCTACGGCGAAGGGAATTTTCCATTTGTCTTTGTTGGGCGATATCCGTTCCTACCGTAATCAAATAAGCGGATTGTCCGCTAGAATCATCAATAATGGTATTGATCCAACGAAAAAGGCGGATTTCACCTGACTGGGAAATCCAATGATTCTCCACTTCCCGTGGAATATGGTTAAGATTCTTGGAGTTAAAAAATTGACGAATGAGAGCCTGTTCGCTTTCTGGGATAAACTTTTCCCAAAAATACGGAATTCCCTGCACTGTAAAAGTGGGATATCCCGTGAATCGTTCTGCTGCATCATTCATTTGGAGGATGCAGCCGTTGACATCGATAATCAGTACGATCTCACCAATAGAAGAAAAAACGTTTTCATAAAAACTTTCACCTATAGCATTTGGCATCTTGATGATGATTCTGTCCTTTCAGCACCAATTAGAGAGAATAGTTTTATAATGGTATATGTGAAATTGGCAAAATAGATCTTAAATGGTTAATTGGTGATTACTACTCTAGTATACATTTCAGCTTTCTTAAAAGAAAGAGGAGCTGTCGATGATGACAACTCCTCTTCATCTGATCCATGCGCTAATTGGCCTGATGTCGGCGTAGGAAGTCTGCCACAGCTTTGTATACTTTCAACCATGCGTATTCCCCTTTCTGCCTATGTATCTCTCATTATACGCTTCCTATATGGAGGATTTAATCGCGAATATAAAGAAATGCGAAGACCATTCCCCACCTCAAGGGGCTGATCTCCGCATTTACCAGTTAACCATATTAGCCTAACAGATTGATGTGTTGGCCTTTCCCTGGCTCGACGCCATGATCGCCGTCCCCATCTGCGGGCTTGCCCGCTTGCTGTTGTTGTGATTGTTGATTTTGCACTTGCTGATTCTGTTGTTGCTGATTTTGAAGCCATGAGGCTTGTACACCCATGGATTGAATTCCGGAAATGGACATATCGGTCCTCCTTCCCAAGTTGCTATACTAATATAAGCAACTTGTCTCTGGAAGCATTGTCTCTATAAAACCTGTAGAGAAGCTGGGCATAAGGAAGTCAATCCGTGAATGTCCAACAATCACCTGACCATACGCGATAATAATACCTATGGAATGTAGTCGATTGAAGGAGGAAAAATTGGATGCCTATCATTGACATGTCTATCGCAGAATTAAAAGAATATCAGGGAATCAATCCGCGTCCTGCTGATTTTGATGACTATTGGGAACTAGCGCTC
>JAJZAS010000209.1 GCA_021799325.1 Bacillota bacterium
AGGCTTCCAACAATTTAATTTCAGTTATGCGTCTGCGATCGCCTATGCGCTGGCCATCATCATTGCGGTGTTCTCCTTCCTGCAATTCAGACTCACGAGAGGGGGAGGCCAGGATGCGTAGTCGTCGTCTGATCGGGGATATAATCTTGTACGTGGTAGTTGTCATTGGCTTTATCGCGTCCATTTACCCTGTGTACTGGATGTTTGTCGCAGGCACGCAGAATAATCAGCAAATTTTCGGAAAGTTACCCTATTTGTGGTTTGGCTCATCCCTGTTGCAAAACTATAAAGAATTGATGACAAATTCAGGGATTAATATTTACCAGTCGATCCTGAACAGCTTGATCATTTCCTTGTCTTCTACCGTTCTTGCGGTCATCAGTGCTTCCATGGCGGGGTATGCTTTTGCCAAATATCATTTCAAATTATCAAAAACCATGTTTCAAATCATTTTGGGTGCACTCATGATCCCTCCACAGGTGACCTTGATACCGCTCTTTATCCTGGTCAGTCACCTTGGTCTTGTCAATACCTATTGGGCGATCATTTTGCCTGCTACTATCAGCATATTTGGTGTCTATCTGATGAGACAAACCTTCTATTCATTTCCCGCCGAACTCTTGGAGGCTGCACGTATAGACGGGCTAAAAGAAGGCGGGATCTTCTGGAGGATTGTCATACCCTTATCGCGTCCTACACTATCAGCGCTTGGCATCATCACATTTTTGGCTTCATGGACGAATCTATTGTGGCCACTCGTTATTTTGAATGATTCCTCCAGCTACACGATACCAGTTGCGCTCAGCACCCTTATGGGCACACAGACACAACCTAACTACGGCATGATCATGCTCGGTGCTTCTATTGCCACGGTTCCTATGTTGATCCTATTTTTGGCGCTTCGCAGAAACTTTATCTCTGGCATTATGAGTGGGTATAATCGGTAAAAAAAGTGGTGAGGGATGGCGATGGTAACCAGAAATGATGTGGCAAAAAAGGTAGGTGTATCCCCTTCGACAGTGTCAAGGGTGATTAACAACAGCGGCTATGTGGCAACAGATGTGCGTATGCGTATCATGCAAGCCATTGATGAACTCAATTATGTGCCAAGCCGCATCGCCAACATGCTGCGCTCACAAAAATCTTCACAGATCGCCTGTGTCACGCACAGCATTGCCAACCCGTTCTACAACGAAATTTTGCTTGGCATTGAAGAGACTGCCTATGAAAATGGCTATTCATTTTCCCTTTTCAACGCGAATTTTGAACAGTACGACTACAAGCGAGCCATCCGGGAATCCATGTTTGACGGTTTGATTGTATTATCTCCTGCAGAGTTGACCAAGCTCATGCATGCGTCTCTGTTAGCAGAGGACTTGCCTACGGTCGTGTATTGGGACTATTCTGGCGACACGCCATTTCCCCATGTTTTTGTTGATATGGAGAAGGCGATGGAAACTTCCGTTTCCTATCTCTTGGAAAATGGGCATCGACAGATTCTTTTTCTCAGTTACGAATTTATGACACCTGAAGAAAACCCGCGGTTCCAGGGCTATATCAGTGCACTAGCCAAACATCGCCAGACGCTGGATGCCAGGATGGTGGTCATGTGCAAGCGTTGGGACGATACACTGGCTTCAGGATATGCAAAAATGAAAGAGTTTTTACAGACCTCCATTCCTTTTACGGCGATTGCTGCTACCAATGATCTGTTAGCCATTGGTGCCATGAGGGCACTTTCTGAAGCAGGAATGCGCGTGCCGCAGGATGTATCCGTGACGGGGTTTGACGACGTCGATATTTCTAGTTACATCGCGCCACCATTGACCACGGTGCATGTCCCCAAACGTCAAATCGGGCAGGAACTGGTCACCATGTTATTCGATAAAATGGCAGGGGGGCAAGCCAATACCAAGCTGACAATGCCAACTCAGCTGATCATCCGGGAATCTGTTACGCATTTATGAGGAAAAGGAGTTGTCCTTGGTGCATACTAAACGTCCCTACATTAGTCATCGGGAAATTTATCGATTTGATCGACAATGGAACTATAAGAAAATAGATAATGAACATGAATTAGAAATGCAGGACGATCATGGTTGGGAGCAAATCACGCTTCCCCATAGCAATGTCTTGCTTCCTCATAGTGACTTTCCTGTGGAACGCTATCAATTTCATTCTATATATAAAAAACAGTTTATGATAAGTCCCAATCAGGCTGGGCGACGAATAAGGCTTCATTTTGATGGCGCCATGACCGTAGCGCATGTGTATGTGAATCAACAAAAAGTAGGAGTGCACAAAGGGGGATACACCTCCTTTTCCTTCGATATCACAGACTATGTGCGAATCGGGGAAATCAATGAGGTGCTGGTTCACTTGGACTCAACGCCTCAAAAGGGCATCCCTCCTGAAGGCAATGAAGTTGATTATTTGCTTTTTGGGGGCATTTATCGATCTGCATTTTTAGAATTCGTATCTCCGCTCTATGTCGACGATATTTATCTGTACACCGAAAATTTAACTGACAAAATTGCAACGGTAAAAGGGAAAGTGGTGCTACGAAATGCTGGAGAAAAAAGTAGGTCCGCAGTCGTATCACTCCAATTTATGGCGAAAAATGGCGATGTTCAGCAGTTTCTCTTGCCTGAACAGTCGGTTCCTGCAAAGGGTTTGGCAACGGTTGAAGTCCAACTTGAACTAGAAGACCCCAAACGGTGGTCCCTAAGCGACCCTCATCTCTATCAGGTGAAGGCAATTCTTCAATCGATGGATTCACATCTCGCGGAAGACGACGTGAAATTTAACTTCGGGATTAGAACCATTTCAGTGCAGGCAGGTTTTCTTGAAGTGAATGGGGAACCCGTGAAATTGCTGGGATTGAATCGCCACCAGATGTTTCCTTACATTGGGAATGCTGCGCCTTGGCGCCTGCAGCGTAAAGATGCGGAGACGTTAAAGTACGAGCTTGGTATCAATTACGTGAGAACCTCCCATTATCCTCAGGATCCTTCATTTCTTGATGCTTGTGACGAATTGGGATTGCTCGTGTTTACCGAACTTCCAGGTTGGCAGCACATCGGAGACGAAGCATGGCAACTTGTGGCGTTGCAGCATTTGGAGGAATTGATACGGAGGGACCGGAACCACGCCTCTATTTTTATGTGGGGAGTGCGAATCAACGAATCGCCTGACGACCACGATTTTTATCAAAAAAGCAACGCACTGGCGAGGGCGCTCGATCCTCACCGTCTGACTGGGGGAGTGCGCAACTTTAGAGCCAGTGAGTGGCTGGAGGATGTTTTTACTTATAATGACTTTTCAATGGGCGTGTTGCCTACGGCTAATGCGCCGCAACTAGTCACTGAATTTGCGGGACATATGTATCCGGCAAAGCCCTATGATGAAGAACACCGTTTGCTGAAGCACGCGCTATATC
>JAJZAS010000210.1 GCA_021799325.1 Bacillota bacterium
GGATGCCGCCGCAAACGGCAATGATGGTCTTTGGCTTTCCACCGAAGGGGCTTATGACATGATCCTTCTTGATATCATGTTACCTGATATGGATGGACTGAAAATCACCAAAAGTATCCGATCCACCTCCCCACAAACACCTGTGATTCTGGTTACTGCGCGTGATGCAATCGATGACCGAGTTCGTGGACTTGATGTCGGCGCCGATGATTATGTTGTTAAACCGTTTGCCATGGTGGAGCTTTTGGCGAGAATGCGGGCGGTATGGCGAAGACAAGGCATTTTGGGTGACGAAGGGATCATTCAGTATCACGAATTGTTGCTTGATACCACTCATCACACCGCATCCTCAGGAGGAAACACGGTTACGTTAAGTTCCACCGAATACACCATGCTGGAATTTTTTATGACCAATCGGGAACGGATACTGACCCGCGAGCAACTGTTCGAAAGGGTTTGGGGATTTGACTCCGAAGCGGGCGATAATGTCGTAGATGTCTATGTTCATTATCTACGGAAAAAACTCGCGGGCATCGGATGCGGAGATTATATCACCACACAACGTGGCATTGGATTCTCTTTCAAGAAAGAAGGCCACTGATGTTCTGGCGAACAAGATGGCGCTTGGTATTATGGAACTCACTCGTCGTTGCCTGCATATTGTCAATATTTTCGATTTCCATCTATAGTTTTTTAAGCGTTCAATTGACTAATAATATGGATCGCAATATGATCGTTCAATTGCAACCCGTGCTTCAGACTGTCCAATCAGGAAAAAAACCTCCCGCCCTTGCGGAGCCCCCTCAACCTAGGGTTCTCCGGGGTCGTTTATTAGGTCAACAAAGAACCATCATCTCTCCCTTAAATGGCCAACCACTAGGCGTCATTGTATGGCGTCCCAATGGCACGTTGGCTTTCCCTGCGCCAAAATACCTCACCAGCTCTGACATTCGCCAACTTCAAGCTTATGTTCGCCCACTTCGCCCTGAAAATATCACCATCGAGCAACAACCTGTTCGATTGGTCGTCATTCCTGTCAATGCTAATGTGGCTGGGATAACCAGACCTCTTTTGGTGATGGGACTTCGCAATATCAGCGGCGTAGTGGAAACCCTGCAGGAGCTGCGATGGATTACTTTTGCTGGGATTGTGCTTGGTGTGGGGATCGCGATAGCCATTGGCATCATTTTAGCAGATCAGGCGTTGGTTCCCATCCGCAAAGCCTGGGATCGACAGGTGCAATTTGTGGCGGACGCCTCTCATGAACTCCGAACCCCTTTAGCTTCCATACAGGCCAATTCCGAGTGGCTACTTGGTCACACGGAAGGGTGGTCCGATCAGCAGGTGCAGACGGTGCACGGGATTTTTACTGAAACCAAACGCCTTAGCCGTTTGCTTAACCTATTGTTAACGCTCGCTCGCTCAGATGCCAATACAGCGCAAATTGCCATCAAAAATACGGATATTTCCTCGCTAACCAAAGAAATATCGGAACAATTTTCACCACTTTGCGAAGCAAGCGAACTTCAATTTCATGTACAAGTGGAGGAAGGAATCACAGGGGGGATTGATCCTGACCGCATTCGTCAGGTGCTGTTCAATTTACTCGATAATGCCCGTAAATTCACGTCGAAAAATGGGCAAATTGCATTAACATGCACGTTAACAAGGCGCTCCGTACAGTGGGTAATCTCCGATACCGGAATAGGAATCAACCCAAGTGAACTGACACGCATCTTTGACCGCTTTTATCAAGGGGATTCAAGTCGATCGAATGCAAGCGGACTCGGTCTCGGTTTATCTATTGTCAAATGGATCGTAGAAGCTCACGGCGGCTCCATTCATGTACGCAGCCAGGAAGGACAAGGAAGTCAGTTTATCGTCCTCATCCCTCTTCGCATACAAAATCGAGACTCCTGATCAGAACTCTCAAAGCTTCCGAAGTTTGACGTCCACCACTGCATGATCCGCGCGTTTTTCTAGGATCAAATGCGCCCGTTCCATGGTGGGATGGATGTTTTCTTTTAAGTTGACCAGATTGATTTCTTCCCAAATTCCGCTTGCGACCGAGACCGCCTCGTCCTCGGTCAGTTGTCCGTATCGACGAAAATAGGACTCCGGTTGCTGAAATGCCGTTTTTCTCAATACCTGAAACCGATCAATGTACCATTGCCTGATATCTTTTTCTTTGGCGTGAACATAGATGGAGAAATTAAAAAAATCAGAGACAAATAATTTGGAGATAGTGGATCTACCATCGACAGATGGTGTTTGTAATACATTCAGTCCTTCGACAATCAGGATGTCTGGTTGGCGGATCACCTGATGCTCATCCGGCATGATGTCATAATAAAGATGGGAATAAACGGGCACCGCCACTTCTGGGAGCCCGGATTTGACATCCATTAGGAATTTAAGCAAACTACGCACATCGTAACTCTCAGGGAACCCTTTTCTCTTCATGAGATTCTTTCGTTCCAAAATACGGTTGGGAAATAGAAATCCATCCGTCGTTACCAAGTCCACTTTGGGATGATTAGGCCAGCGGGATAAAAGCGCTTGAAGGACACGTGCCGTCGTGCTCTTTCCCACTGCTACGCTTCCTGCTATTCCGATAATATAGGGAACCTTTGTCGTTAGTGTTCCCAAAAAAGCATGCGTCACTTCTTGGCGGTACCGATTAGCAGAAACATAAAGATTCAATAGTCTTGATAATGGAAGGTAAATATCCGTGACTTCTGGAATGGATACCTCTTCATTGATCCCCTGAAGTTTCTTTAATTCGTCTTCAGCTAGTAGCAGTGGGGTGGATAAGCGTAGTCTCGACCATTCCTCACGATTAAAAGAGAAGTATTGCGAAAATTTTTCATCCATGCCGATAATCTCCTGTAGTCTGCATCATTCATGAATTAGACACAATATTCTGTCCAATTTGAATTTTTATTTTCCTGAACATTATATGATAGTTGCAACTATATTTGCGAAAGAAGGGACCACCATGCTGGGATTATTAAAGAGATTTCGGGTACTAATCCTTGGCGTCATCCTGCTTTCCACACTATTCCTCCCCATGAACTACACTGATGCTACCGTATCACCTAAGCACAAACAAAGCAATGTCCTGTCATTGAATGGAGTTTGGCAAACATACTCCTATTATTTTTACTATGATGCCGGTGGGGGAGAAGGAACCGAAAGTGGTATCTCACTGAGAATCAAGGGAAACCACTGGTATTATGGGTCGTCTTCAGGAACGTTCAAAATCCTCCCGATCAAACCATCTGATTGGAAACAGTGGGACATTAAACCCTATGGTCCCACCAAAAAGATAGTGTGGTACCACTGGAATCATCAGGGCACGGCAGAAGGCCCTATCGAAACACAGACTCTC
>JAJZAS010000211.1 GCA_021799325.1 Bacillota bacterium
TTCTGCACGGCACAGAGGTCGACATCTTGCCTGATGCCACGTTGGATTTTGATGACGATATTTTAAGTTCCCTTGATCTGGTGGTCGCGTCCATCCACACGTCTTTTTACCTATCAAAAAAAGAACAGACCGCTAGGGTTCTCGCAGCCATTTCCTCTCCCCACGTCGACATCATTGGCCATCCCACCGGGAGAATGTTGGGCAGACGGGACGGTTATGCGCTTGATTTTGAGCAAATTTTCACTGCCGCGACTGCGAATCGGGTTGCAGTAGAACTGAACTGTAATCCAAGCCGTCTCGACCTTGATCCGGAAATTTTACGTCTCGCGCTGGCTGCTGGATGCCTTTTTTCCATTGATAGTGATGCCCATCATTTTCACGATCTCGAGCGCATCCCTGCCTTCGGCATCAGTCAGGCACAACGGGGCTGGCTTCCACCCGATCGCGTCATCAATACCTGGAGTTTTGAAATGCTAAGTACGTGGCTCAATCAGTGACCAAATGCCTCTGCAAATTGTGACTTGGTGGCGACAACGCTCGTGTTTTTAATCATCGCCACTTCGTCGCAGGCAGGAAATTTGGTGCAATACGCGCAATCTTTCCAAATTTTACGTTGCAACGTCATTTTGTCCACCACGTGAAAGCCGCACCGCGCAAAAAAACCCTCCTGATAGGTCAACGCCAGCACCTGTGGTACTTCAAGCGCCTCCGCCTCGTCATAAAGCGTTTCAACGAGCCATCTGCCATATCCTTTGCCCTGCACATCATTCGAAATCACCAACGAGCGGATTTCCGCCATATCATCATCCAGTATGTGAAGTCCTGCCGTGCCCACGATCTTACCTTCCTCCTCAATCACGCGAAACGCCAGCAGATTTTCGTATACCGACTGGAGGCTGCGCGGTAACAACAATCCTTCTTTCGCAAAGCTATTGATTAATTTGACGATCTCCACCACGTCACTCATACGCGCTGCACGAATGATAGCCACGCCAAGCCCTCCTCACGTTGTATATTCACTATTGATGCGCACATAGTCATAGGTCAAATCAGAGGTAAAATACCTAGAACGGTGCTCGCCATCGCCAATCTTGATTGCCACATGGATAGTATCTGCCTTCATGACCACCTGTGCGGTATTTTGATCCACCACCGGAAATACCTCATCTTCGAACACCAAGATGTCACCGATGCTGACGCTGACCTTTTCCCACTCCATTTTGGCACCTGATCGCCCTACAGCCGATACAATCCGTCCAGGATTGAAGTCTTCACCAAAAAACGCTGTTTTCACAAGTGGGGACGTCACCACGGTCACCGCTACTTTTTCTGCGTCAGCAACCGTTTGGGCGCCTGTCACTTCTACTTCGATAAACTTGGTCGCCCCTTCGCCGTCTTTCACGATCATTTTGGCAAGATCCTCGCATACTTCCGTCAATGCGTCCTGAAAAACACTGAAAACACCGGAATCCTTTAGCTGCTTTTCCCCTGTGGAAAGCAAAATGACGCTGTCATTCGGGCTCGTGTCCCCATCAACAGAAATGGCATTGAAGGTAGTGCTCACCGCCGTTTGCAACGCCTTTTGCAGCGCCTCCTGAGGAATGTCGAGATCAGTCACTAGAACCGAGAGCATGGTGGCCAGCCGCGGGTGAATCATTCCTGCCCCTTTTGCCACGCCAGCAATCGTGATAGTATCGACTCCGGCATGAACCTGCCGCTTACTTACCTTACTAAAAGTATCGGTGGTGCGCATCGCCTCCGCCGCTTTTGCTCCTGCCTCTGGTGTTGCACTTAGCACGGTGACCAGCGAATGGATCTTTGGCAGAAGTCTTTCCGCATTTAGAGGTACGCCAATCACGCCAGTATGCAACACGATCACCTCATCCGCCTTACAGCCAATCTGTTCAGCCGTTGCGGCGGCGAGCATTTCCGTATCCGCCCTGCCCTGAAGCCCTGTTCCTGCATTTGCGTTACCACTCGTGATCAGTACCGCCTGAATTGATTTTCCAGCATGCAGCCGATCTAGCGAACTTTCCACACAAGCGCTCTTAAACTGATTCTGCGTGAATACTCCTGCATACGCCCCTGGATGCGATAGTGCAAATAGCGCCGCATCAGGCACCTCATCTCGTTTGATGCCAAGATATCCGGAAGCTGCTTTAACGCCCATCACACTGGTGAGTGATGCCTGGTTCTCTATCCCCATTTTAAAAAGCCCCTTTTTTTGCGAATAAAAAAGACGTATCGAATCCACCTTTGATGATTCATTATTATACGTCTTTATTTATAAATATTCAATAAGGAAGTGATACCACAAAGCGCGTGCCTTTTCCGATTGTACTCTCTACCTGTACGTCGCCAAGATGATTTTGAACAATCAAATAGGTCACCATCATCCCAAGACCGCTTCCGCGTTCTTTTGTCGTATAAAATGGTTCCCCCAATTTAGCTATTGTCTCCTCGGACATGCCAATCCCGCCATCTTCAATACTGATCACAATGTGGGTATGATCCAAGTTGGCGATGATATCGACATAGCCACCGCTTGGTTGGGCTTCCATGGCGTTTTTGATGATGTTGATAAACACCTGCTTCAACTGATCTTTGACTCCATAGACAGGTGGAAGCGTAGAGGGAACGTCCTCATGGATTACAATGGCTTGCAAATTGGCCTGACTTCGCATCAGGGGCAATAACTCGCGTAATATGGTGACGATATTGATCTCTTCAAAAATATTATCCTGAGGTTTGGCAAGCATCAGCAATTCATTGGTCAATTGGTTGATTCGATCGACTTCCTCCATGAGAATATCCAGATAACGAGCATCCGGTCGCTCCCTCATCAATTGCAAAAATCCACGGATCGCTGCGAGAGGGTTGCGAATTTCATGGGCGAGTCCCGCTTGCCAATTCACCGGAGACAGCGAGTTTCTCCGACCTTCTCATCCATTCTTCCGTCTCGATGCGGTCGGTGATATCTTTGCTGATAAAGGGAATGCTTTTGCCTGATATTTCTGACAATTCATACCCATATAAACCTTCCCACGCAGGGTTGACCAAAATACCTCTTCCTTCACGGTCCACAATCCCGATGGCGTCTGTAGCGTGGTGGATAAAAGCATTCATAAACGCCTGGTAGTGAACCAGTTCCTGCTCCATGGATTTCTCTTTCGTCACATCGCGAGCAATGGCATAAATACCTTAAGCTAATCCGTTTCGGATAGGCTGGAAAATATATAATTTTAAGAATAACTTCTTTCCCGGAATATAATTTTAATTGTCCAACGGTTCGTTCGGTATTTCCTTTCATCGCTTGTTGGAAATGATATTGAACCTGAGACCTGTACGCTTCATCGACGGAGATAAAAGGTGGGGCACTCCTTAACAGAT
>JAJZAS010000212.1 GCA_021799325.1 Bacillota bacterium
GCGAGTGGCAAAAGATACGGAAGCTTCGCGCCAGGCGGCTTTTTTGATCCAACAGCCGATCGTTGAGGAAAAATCACCAACTCTGGCCGAATGGGGAGTCCAAGACTATGCAACAGCGGACATCACTTTGCCACCAGAGGTATCTGTGGAAGCGCCGCGCGGGGAACTGCGGGCGGTGGCACAGGTACTGAAAATGTTTATTGTGGCGGAGGATGGGGAGAGCGTTTATTTGATTGACCAGCATGCGGCACACGAGCGGGTGCTCTATGAGCGATTTCGCGCGAAGTTGCACGCAAGTACGGTGAGGGCGATGGAACTCTTAGTGCCGATGACGTTTAGCCTGCGTCCCCTTGAGGTGGATGCGATGCTTCGTCAGTTGCCAGTGGCAGAAAACTTCGGCTTATTATACGAGTCGTTTGGCGATGATGCGGTACTGGTGCGAGCGATTCCGAACATTTGGGAGGGACTCGATGCTCATGCGCTAGTCCGCGAGGTATTCGATCATTTTCTTGATGAAAAAGACGTGTCGCCGTTTGCCAAACTGGAAGACAAAGTGATCATGAGCGCCTGTAAGGCGGCGATCAAAGCCAATCAGAGACTCAGCATTGCGGAAATGGACGCGCTACTGCGAGCGCTCGCGCCACTTGACAATCCATTCACATGTCCGCATGGGCGGCCAACCGCACTAAAAATTACACGCGCTAATTTGGAGCGGAGATTTTTTCGATCATAAGGGTGAAAACAATGACACAACCACCGATTCCTTTCATCGGGATTGTCGGACCGACCGCAGTGGGGAAAACCACGCTTAGCTTGGAATTGGCAGAAGGTTTAGGCGGGGAAATTATTTCTGCGGATTCGATGCAGGTGTACAAGTATATGGACATTGGAACGGCCAAATTGCCTCCAGAAGAGCGTCGAGGCATCCCCCATCACATGATTGATGTGGTGGCGCCAACGGAATCCTATACGGTATACGACTTTGCGAATGCGGCGAGGAAAGTTATCCGCGATGTCTACCAAAGAGGGAAGGTGCCCATTGTCGTGGGGGGGACAGGGCTGTATTTTCGTTCGCTGGCGGATGAATTTGATTTTACGGAGACGGTTAAAAACGAGGCATTGCGTGAAGAACTGGAGCTTTTGGCGGAGCGGGAAGGGACACAGGTGCTTTTTGAAAAGCTCAGTGAAAAAGATCCAGAGGCAGCGGGCAGAATACATCACAATGATAAAAAACGGCTGATTCGGGCACTAGAAATCGTGCTGCAAACGGGAAGGCCCATGCGCGAAAGTTATCAAAAAAGGGAGAAACAATTCACCCCTGTTTTAATCGGCTTAAATGATGAACGGGATCGCTTGTATGAACGTATTGACGAGCGCGTTGATCATATGATAAAAGTAGGATTGCTTGACGAGGTAAAAAAGCTCATCGCGATGGGATGCAATGAAAACCATACTTCGATGCAGGCTATTGGCTATAAGGAACTGCTCGGGTATTTGAATCAGCGTCTCCATTTTGATGATGCAGTGAATGAGATAAAAAAGGCAAGCAGACGCTATGCGAAAAGGCAGTTATCCTGGTTCCGCGCTGATCAGAGGATAAGGTGGTATCACCTTAAGGAAGATGGTATGATGGATGTGTCTTTCTTACTGAGAGAAGCTGGATTATTATGGAAAGATAAGGATAACATCGGAGCAATGGCGCCAGAAGATAGATAGAATTTTGGGGGGCACCAGCGTGACAACAAGTAAAACGGTCAATATCCAGGACAATTTTTTAAATCAAATCCGCAAGGAAAACATTCCTGTCGTGGTGTATTTGGTGAACGGATTTCAAATTCGCGGGCTCGTAAAGGGTTTTGATAACTTTACTGTGGTAATTGAATCCGAAGGGAAGCAACAATTGATCTACAAGCATGCGGTGTCTACGTTTACGCCCAGTCGCAATGTGCGGTTTGACTTTGGCGAAGAGGCCCAACCGAAAAATGAAGCTTAGCTCTATTTTTCGTTGACTTTCCCATGGCAAGCATGATATATTCAGACATGTCGTCGTTGATGCCAGCGTAGCTCAGCAGGTAGAGCAACTGACTTGTAATCAGTAGGTCGCAGGTTCAATTCCTGTCGCTGGCTCCAGCTGGAGGGGTACCAAAGTGGCCAACTGGGGCGGACTGTAAATCCGTTGCGAAAGCTTCGAAGGTTCGAATCCTTCCCCCTCCACCACTATGATTTGTGGACATGGCGATGACGAAGTACTTAGGGTGTTGCTTTTCAGGAATTTAATACAGGGGTGTAGTTCAGCTGGTAGAACGGCGGTCTCCAAAACCGCATGTCGTGGGTTCGAATCCTGCCACCCCTGCCAACATCCATAACATGGTGGACGTGGCGAAGCGGTTAACGCACCGGATTGTGGCTCCGGCATACGTGGGTTCGAATCCCATCGTTCACCCCACTTTGGGGAGTAGCCAAGTGGTAAGGCAACGGACTTTGACTCCGTCATTCGCAGGTTCGATCCCTGCCTCCCCAGCTTGTTTGAGCCATTAGCTCAGCCGGTAGAGCACCTGACTTTTAATCAGGGTGTCGCAGGTTCGAATCCTGCATGGCTCACCATTTTCGATGCGGGTGTGGCGGAATTGGCAGACGCACCAGACTTAGGATCTGGCGGGTAACCGTGGGGGTTCGAGTCCCTTCACCCGCATTACTCACTAAGTCGTGAAATGAAAATGGAACTTTCATATCGGAGTTTAGCGCAGCTTGGTAGCGCGCCTGCCTTGGGAGCAGGAGGTCGCAGGTTCGAATCCTGTAACTCCGACCATAAAAGCCTTGATTTAACGCCGTTTTCTCGGTGTTGTATCAAGGCTTTCAACTTACCAAGCTACAAATGAGCTACAAATTATTTTGCCGTCATATATTTTTTAATGCTTCTTCTAACTTTTCTACTGCCTTTTCCTGCATCGTCTCCGTCACATGCGAATAAGTATTCATCGTCATGGTGATGGATGAATGACCCAAACGTTCTTGAACGACTTTAGCTGGGAATCCCGCTTCTAAAAGCATGGTAGCATGAAGGTGTCGCAAATCATGAAATGACATTTCCGGTAGCTGTAAATCAATAATGGCTTTGCGAAAATCTCTGGATAGTGTCATTGGATCAATAATGAATCCATCAATGCGTTGTAGGATGAAATCATCATTATTCCAGGGTACTCCACGTTCTTGGGTGTGCTGTTGATGTAAGTTGTTCCAATCTCGCAATAATTGAATCACTTGATTGCCAATTGGTATTTGACGAATACTGGCTGCTGTTTTCGGTGCGCCTACGATATCCACCCCATTTCTTCTCTGTCGAGATCGAACTACTCGTAACATGTGCCGTTCTTGGGTGTGCTG
>JAJZAS010000213.1 GCA_021799325.1 Bacillota bacterium
GGATTGAAACTCCGCCATTTCCCCAAGGCGGAAATTGATCGTCGGGTGAAGGAAGCCGCTCAAATCCTCGATATTTCTCATTTGCTCGATCGTAAGCCAAAGGCGCTGTCTGGTGGTCAAAGGCAACGTGTAGCACTTGGGCGCGCTATCGTTCGCGAACCTCAGGTGTTCTTGATGGACGAACCGCTGTCCAACTTAGACGCAAAACTGCGTGTGCAAATGCGTACTGAGATCAGCAAGTTGCACAAGCGATTACAAACCACGTTTATCTATGTGACGCACGATCAAACAGAAGCGATGACGATGGGAGACCGCATCGTCGTCATGAAAGATGGATTTATTCAGCAAGTGGCCACACCGCAAGAGTTGTACAATAATCCGAGCAACCTATTTGTGGCTGGCTTTATCGGATCACCAGCGATGAATTTTGTAAGTGGAACGCTTTTCGATGAAGGTGGTAAGATTAAATTCAAATCTGAAGGCATGGCGGTGACACTTCCTGAGGGCAGGTACGAGTTGATCCGCAGCCACCAATATATTGGCAAACCTGTGGTGATTGGCATTCGTCCGGAACACGTGCACGATGAGCAGGTGTATTTCGAAACGTACCCGGATGGGACGTTTGAAGCGCCTGTCGATGTGGTGGAACACATGGGTTCAGAAATGTATCTATTTTTGGATGTTGGCGGTCAGGTATTCAATGCACGGATTGTCGCTCGCAGTGACGTGTCGATTGGCGACAAGGTAAAACTCGCCATTGACATGAGCAAGATTCACCTGTTTGATAAAGAGACAGAGGAAGCCTTGTTCTAATTCGTAAAGTGAACACGAACAGGAAGGCAGGGGTCAAGGCTCCTGCCTTTTCAGTTGGGAGTGAAAGTTTTGGACAAGTACGTGACGGTATCGGAGTTAAAAGAAGAGATGGATCTGGAACTGGTTGCGGGTCAATCAGGGCTAGAGCGACACATTACCACGACAGAAATCAATCGTCCCGGACTTGCGCTTGCCGGGTTTCTTATGTATTTTCCTGCTGAACGGGTGCAGATTCTTGGCAGAACGGAGATCGCGTTTCTTTCTTCCATGAATGAAGCGGAGTTTAAGGAAAGAATTGCTGCGCTCGTAGCGAGTGAATTGACGCCTTGCCTTGTTATTTCACGTAGTATGGATACGAGTCCTATTTTATATGACATGGCAGAAGAACACGGGCTTCCCATCTTGCGAACTTCCTTGTCGACCCCTAAATTTATCTCACAATTAACCACGTTTCTTGCCATTCGCTTGGCGCCGGAAATCCTTGTTCACGGCGTTTTGGTCGATGTGTATGGGATAGGTATCCTCATGATGGGGTCCAGCGGGATTGGTAAAAGTGAGACTGCGCTTGAACTTTTGAAACGCGGACATCGAATGGTGGCGGATGACGCGGTGGAGATCCGTCAAATCTCTGAGGACACGCTGGTGGGAACGGCACCGCCACTGCTTGAGCATTTGCTTGAAATAAGAGGCCTTGGCGTCTTGAATGCGATGACGCTATTTGGTGCTGGCGCGATTCGCACGCATAAGCGCATCGAAATGATCATTGAGCTGGAGCAATGGGACGATACAAAGCCGTATGATCGATTGGGATTGGATGAGCAGAAAAAGAGGATTCTTGACGTAGAGTTGACATCTATCACGATACCTGTCAGGCCAGGCCGCAACCTTGCGATCATTATTGAAGTAGCAGCGATGAATCAGCGCCTGAAGCGGATGGGCTACAACGCTGCGAAAGAACTCTCAGAAAAGCTGATGACCAGTCTGCAGGACCCTATCGAGGATTGACCGATTTGACAGGCGCAAGGTCCCATGATAGGATACGTCCATACTATTGCTTTAGTATATTAGCATACTAAAGGATTGGGGCTAACCAATGAGTTCTGTTTATTTTGAACGACCGCATGGTTTCAGGGATTATTTATTGCAGGAATATGAAAAGCGCTATCGTCTTGAAGAGAAGATCCATGATGTGTTTTTAGCGTGGGGATACGATTGGCTGACGACCCCGCTTTTGGAATTTGAAGAGACAATCCGGCAAGGACTTCATAAGGAGGAAGAAGAACAGCTATATCGCATGTTTGATTCCTCTGGTAGAACACTGGTGCTTCGTCCGGAAATGACGACTCCAGTGGCGCGCGCAGTGACCACGTTGCTTGGCAATGAACCGCTGCCTTTGCACCTTGCCTACATTGAGCGGACTTATCGAAGAGTGGCTGCGCGCAGTAATGAATCAAGCGAGGTGACACAGGCGGGAATTGAGCTTTTGGGAGATGCAACGCCTGATGCGGACGCAGAGGTGCTGGCCGTCATGGCCTCCGTACTACAATCGGTCAATGTGGGACATTTTCGTCTCGCGGTGGGCCATACGGGGTTTGTCGGGGCACTGTTGCAAGACCTCCCTGAATCCATTCAACAGTCGCTTAGACAGTCTTTGCTGCGAAAAGACGCGGTCAGCTATGAACAACTTCTCCATCAACAAAAAGACTTACTCACTGATCGAGAATACGAGGCGCTTTTAGCCATGCCAAGAATCCGTGGCGGGCTTGATGCGATTCGCGAAGCGAGGGAGCATGCCATTCATCCGATGGCCATGAAAGCCTGCGATGATCTTGAGGCACTGATGGATGCGCTTGGGGCGCATGGGTTGGCAGACGTGGTGCAATTTGATTTTGGTCTGTATCTGGAACATGACTATTATACGGGGATTCTTTTTGAAGGGTACGTGCAGTCGCTCGGATTACCTATCTGTTTTGGTGGACGTTACGATCGCTTGCTTGAGCGATTTGGGCGTTCTCTTCCTGCAACGGGAGGAGTACTTCACCTGGAGAGATTGTTTACGGTAATGGACAGGAGGGAAACCCCTGCACCCCGTTTTCTGCTCTTCACAGGAATTGAGGACCGACCACTCACCTATTCCTTTGCACAATACCTCAGGCAAAAAGGTTATGCTGTCCGGGTAGTGCGAAAAGATGGCGAATTGCCAAGTGAATCCACAATGACCGCGTGGATTGCGAACGGAATTTTGAATAGTCAAAACGAAGAATTGCGAAGGTATTTTCAGGAGTTTGCAGCGATGAAGGAGGAAAAAAGCGAATGCTGACGATTGCCATGGCCAAAGGTCGTGTGATGAAGGCGGCAGTGGCGCTAATGGAACAAGCGGGCTACCTTCCTCCTGAAAACCTTGAAAAGACACGGAAGCTGATTTTGAATGATGAAAAGAACCAAATTCGTTATTTGCTTGCCAAACCGGTGGATGTGCCAACCTATGTGGAAAGAGGAGCGGCTGACCTGGGAGTCGTCGGAAAAGACGTATTGCTGGAAGCAAACAGTGACGTTCATGAA
>JAJZAS010000214.1 GCA_021799325.1 Bacillota bacterium
ATTCCGTAATAATAAATTCGAGAATCTCGTCTTTTGTCACTTTTCCTTTATATGCCTCTTTAATGACCACAAAAGCAAGCGGCCTTTCCTGCCATTTGGGATGAGGGACTCCGATTACTGCCGCTTCGAGCACGGCAGGATGAGCCATCAGCGCATTTTCCAAATCCACAGAGGAAATCCACTCACCTCCGCTTTTTACCAGGTCCTTCGTGCGGTCCACGATGCGCACATACCCTTCTTCGTTGATGGTCGCCACATCGCCAGTATGTAGCCATCCATCCACAAAGGTGCCCTTGGTTCGTTCGTCTTTATAATATTCACCAGCGATCCAAGGTCCACGGAACCATAGTTCACCCATGGTTTTCCCGTCCCATGGGACTTCTCCCTGTTCATTGACTATTTTCATTTCGAGTCCTGGAACTAGGAGTCCTTGAGTCGCGGCGTAATCCAGTTTTTCGTCATCACTTAAATTTTTCTCCAAATGAGGTTTAAGACGGCTTGCGAGAGCTAGCGGTGTAGTCTCGGTCATGCCATAGGCATGAAGAATGGTGAGGTTATGCCTCTCTTTAAAGGCCTTAATCATGCCGCGCGGTGCAGCGGCACCGCCACTAATCAATCCACGAATGGTGGAGGTGTCGTATTTGCCAGGGAACTGATCAAGTAGTTGTAGCATTCCAAGCCAAATGGTGGGAACACCGGCAGATACCGTTACTTTTTCTTGTTCATAAAGTTCAAGTAGCGTTTGCGGTGTGGGAGCAGGTCCCGGCAACACTTGCTTGCTGCCGTACATCGTGCATGAGTAGGGAATCCCCCAAGCGTTCACATGGAACATTGGAACAAATGGCAGGACCACATCGTTTTCCGACAATGCTAGGGAATCAGCGAGCCCGCTAGCCATCGAGTGAAGGAACAACGCGCGGTGTGTGTAAATGACCCCTTTTGGATTGCCTGTCGTTGCAGAGGTATAGCACATGCCACAAGGATCGTTTTCGCTTAAGTCATCAGGAAGCGGAAAATCAGGGTCTGCGCTTGCCAGCAGTTCTTCATAAGCATAGAGGGGTTTCACGCTTGTTTCCGGCAATTCTGCACTAGACTTATTCGTCATCATGACAAATGCCTTTACCGTTTTTAAGTGTTCATGAACGCCTTCCACAATGGGAAGCAGGCTCTCGTCAAAAAGTAGTACCTTATCCTCGGCGTGATTGAGTATATAAATGATATGTTCGGGGGATAACCGCATGTTTACCGTATGAACGATTGCTCCCATTACTGGCATCGCAAAATAGGCTTCCAAATGTCGATGATCGTTCCACGCGAGCGTTGCTACTTTGTCTCCGCGGCTTACACCGAATCCTGCCATCGCGCTGGCTAGTCGAAGCGTACGCTCATACATCTCTTTATACGTGTAGCGGAAGATACCGTCAGCCAGTCTTGAAACAATCTCGTTGTTAGGAAAGAAATTTCGGGCACGTCTTAAAATGTGGGTAATGGTGAGTGGGGTATCCATCATGTACATTGATCTGTCCCTACTTTCATTCAATAGTTTGTTGCTGACAATAGTATTACTATAACATGAATGATAGCGTTTACAATAAATATGGGTAAATAACACAGTTCTATTTTGCACAAAATTCTTAACTATTTCTTGTTAAAGAAATGACATTGACGTACTTGTTTTTGCTCTATATAGTTATTTTGTCGATGGTAACTATTGAATCAAAAGGGGTGTCTAGTACTTTATGAAAAAAAGATTTTCTTCGCTTGCACTATCTGCTGTCGTTACATTGTCTGCGCTTGCACTTCCCGCAGTCAGCGCTGCAGCAGCGCAAAAACATGCGGCTCCTATTGGTGCCAAATTTAAGGTTGGTCTCGTGACAGACACAGGCGGTTTGAACGATCACAGTTTTAACCACCTGGCGTATGTCGGCGTGCTGGATGCACATAAAAAATTCGGCATTAAATACAGCGTGGTGCAATCCCATCAATCTTCAGACTATGTGCCAAACCTGACCACTTTTGCACAGGAAGGCTACAACATGGTCATTGCGGTTGGGTACTTGATGGACTCTGCAGTACAACAAGTTTCCAAAGAATATCCGAAGACCAAATTCTTAATTATTGACGATGCCATCACCAATCGCAAAAATGTCATGTCGGCCATTTTTGACACGCAACAATGCGGTTATCTCGTCGGCGTGATGGCGGGTCTTATGAATCAACAAAAACACATCGCGCAAATCAACGGCAAAAACGTGGTTGGCGTGATTGGCGGACAAGATATCCCGCCTGTTGAAAGCTACATGGCTGGCTTTGAAGCAGGAGTCAAAAAAGTAGATCCAAAGGCCACCATTCTTCAGGCGTTCGCCAACAGCTTTACTGACCCTGGAACCGGTCAACAAATGGCACTTGCTCAAATTTCCCAAGGTGCTGACATCATCTTCCCTGTTGCGGGTGGAACCGGTACGGGCGTCATCAACGCTGCCAAACAAAAGAACATATTTGCTATCGGTGTAGATGCCAACCAAAATTATCTGGCACCAAGCACCGTTATGACTTCAGCATTAAAAGGCGTCGATGTGGCTACGGAAATCGCCATTTCTGATGCACTGCATCACCACTTCAAGAGCGGTGTCGTTCACTTCAACCTCGCCAATAAAGGTGTGGGATTTGCAAAGCCGATCAAAGCAGTTCCCGCTTCAGTACTCAAGCAAGTGAATTCCTTTATTCCGCTATTGGTGAAGGGAAAAATTAAACCTCCAGCACTTTTAAGCAATCACTGATTGAACCATTTGGCACATCATGCCACATGCATTTTGCCGGACAGCGTGGCTAATCGCGTTGTCCGGTTTCTTACTTTTTGAGAGAGGAGTGCCAACTCTTGGCCATACTCGAAATTCGAAACCTTCGAAAAGTGTTTGGCAGCGTGATTGCGAACGACGATGTCAACCTGTCTTTGGAGGCGGGGGAAACCCACGCGATTCTTGGCGAGAACGGGGCAGGGAAGTCGACGCTGATCAAAATGATCAGCGGGCTTTACAAACCGGATTACGGTCAGATTCTCTTAAACGGTGTGGAACAGCACTTTGCGAATCCAAGAGAATCGATTATTGCGGGAATTGGCGTAGTGCATCAGCACTTTATGTTGATACCTGCGCTATCCGTTGCGGAAAACGTGGTGCTTGGCAGTGAAGGTGGGCGTTTTCTTTTTCGAAAAAAACAAGCCATTGAAAACGTGATGAGAATTTCCAAAGAACTCGGTTTGCCGCTTGACCCAGCCATTAAGGTTCAAGATCTTCCGGTAGGCATGCAGCAACGCGTGGAGATAGTGAAAGCACTCTATCGCAATGCGCGCATTTTGATTTTGGACGAGCC